>JAFLCB010000010.1 GCA_017302795.1 Deltaproteobacteria bacterium
TCTGCTTAGCCAGTTCGAGCGCTTCAATCTTGAACTCGGTCGTGTGTCGTTTGCGTTGCATCTATTTCCCCTTCGGACGTGTGGTTATACCACACTATTTGGTGTCCGGAAAATCGGGGGAGGATCATACAGCCTGCACACGATCAGGGCCTACGCGCTAATGTGTCCAAGATCTCGCTGAACGGGTCCGAACTATCTCTAAAAATCTCAGCTAGCTTCGCTTGGCTGACACCCCGAGCGCTCGCGAGGAATAAGAGGTCTGCGCCAAAACCATACCCAATATAAATTGAACTTTCGTTTACCCGAGTCTTTCGTTGAAAACTTAGTTTCTGTTTATGAACAGAATAGGCTTCGGCAAGCAAGGCGCTGTCGGTCGGCACTTTATGCGGCCCGTGTTCTTTCGCTGCTGCGATCGCCAAAGTCTCAACAAAACTTGCGGTCGACTCTCGAGTTGCGACGACTCGCAGGTCATTCCAGCTAGTTTGTTCTTGTTGGAAGGCGACACGGGTGTCTGCTATAATCTTTTGAATCACGGCATCGTTCGGAAGTGATCGTACTTCGGCGCTTCTGAAATGATCTGAAAGCAAAATTTCGATCCTGTGCGAAATTTCGATCAATGCAGTGTTGAGCCGAATTCGAGCGGCTGGATCGTACGAAACACTTGAGCTCTGAATCTCTGCTGGTCGGCGCAAGCTTCGCCAGTGGTCTTGTTCGAAGTTGTGAAGTGATTCGTGTAAAGCGAGGCCGACCGACCATTCAGGCGAAATGCGGCTAAGGAGCTCGTCTGTCGCACCATTGCGCTTAGCGATCGTTCGCGTACGATATTGATTGGCTTCGACTACGACAGCAGCTTTGTCGTACCAAAACAGATGCTCGCCTAGTAGGTTGATGGATCGCTCGGTCTGCACAACGTCGAGCGATCGCCAACCGATTTTTAATCGATTGATCTCAATACGTATTGCAGATCGCTCGACTGAATCCACGATGTCGATCGAACCAGCTGACTTTTTTAGAAGGTCAAACCATTCTCTAATATGAGTGCGTTGAAACAATCCTGCGAGGACTTCCGCAGAATCACGAGGTGAATAGTTTTGCCGTACGAACATATCTTCACAAACACTCGCGGCGTTTGCGTTATGAGTCATAAAGCATAAAGCCGCCAGAGTTGAAATCCTCCGCAACCGATGAATGATAAGCATTCCGAATGCTATCACAGAACGACTCACAAATGTGACTCCTGCAGAAAATTCAAACATTGCCTAGGTGCTCGGGTGTGGACGCGCCTAACGAAGCCTTTCTAAGTAAGTTCGAATTTCTTTAAGCTCGGGTGTTGTGAGGGTCCTTGTTGGCGGCATACTAAGTCCTTCAGGAGCACTGAAGACACGGTGCTCGATTTTATTCAGCCGGTTGTTTACTTTTGCCCAGTTTGCGAACTGGTCTGGATCATGAAACGGAATACGCGGGCCGATGCCTTGTTCGATGTGGCACTTGGCGCAAGTGTTTTGAAAAACTGCTGGATACTCTGATGAGTTTATCAAAACATTGGGTTTGAATACCGGCGTGACTCGATAGTCTCGCAGCGAACGACGGCTGAGGTCTGCTAGATCTTTGCAAAACTCAGTTCTGTCTTTGTCGTTCGGGTAGGGTGGTTGTTTTTTTAAGCTCGTCTCATTTGCCAACAGAAATTCGCTCCAATTGATTCCGAATCCAGAATTAGATCGATATGTTGGTTGCCTTAGATCTGACCACCAGTTGCTCATGGTTACACCTTGACCTTCAAAAATTAGTCGAAGCGTTGCTGTCTCTGGCACGAATCGATCGGGACCTTGTTTGGAAATCGTATCTACCGATAGCGCGAACAAAACAGGGTCGTTGTTCCAATATCGCCGATGATATTCAATTTTTGAACGCAGGTTAGCGTGTTGTTCTCCGAAACTCCCTAGGCTGCCAAAGGAGTGGGGAGTAGAAAGTAACTGGGAAAAGAGCCGTGCATGTCGGTCACTTTGGGTAACTGCGGCGAATTCGTTTATCGATTCTATGTTGCTCTTTAGTCCTTCGAGTACGGTTTTGGGGAAAAAATCGTAACTAGGTTCGCAGCGATTCATTGCACCAATAATTGCGAAACGAAATGCTCCATAGAATGGCAGTGAGCGAATGATGTTGGCGACTCGCATCCCGTTATAGTTGGCGAGGTCGGTATTGATTCGAATGGTCTGGGCTGCAGATCCAAAATGCAGTGGATCGTTTATACCGGGACTAGGATGATATCCATGAGTAGGCGATATCCGCGCCAGGTTCAGATGTCGGTATCTACTATTCGGATTCTGCGACTGGAAATCGACAAATCTCTGAAGTTCGTTCATCTCGTTCGAATCAGTTGAGGTATGCCGGGAGCCGAAGGCGCCTTCCCAGGTAGGGTAAGATTGGAAGACCGGGCGAGCAGAGGGCTGGCCGTGACACTGAACGCATTGCTGGGGGTTTGCCTTCGATATTTTGATACTACTTTGCGCCTCTTCCCAGGAAAGTCGGTCTGTTTGTGAAGCATCCGGGAATTCGATTTCATGGTAATTAAATATGGCGGTTGATTGGGTAGAGGGTTTTAAATCGAGAATCTCTAAGCGGTCATAGCCTGACTGGGATGGGTGGCCGTTGAAGCTGAGCATCATCGCCGGAGGTAAATTCAGATCTGGAAATTCAGGAACGGAGCTAAGTATGGCTCGAGGATGAAGGTAGTCGATCTTATGTGGCCCCTGAAGGGATTGACTGCGATAAAATAATGCCATTTTTGATCGCATTCGGTCGGGCAGAATCGAGAGGACGTCGTCGATCGACTTTATCTGGCAGGTCTTGTTGCGGATGATCGCCGCAAGTTCATGCAGCGTAAAGGATTTGTCCGAGGAGGCCCGGCACACTGAGTTCGCATCGGCGGCAGGTACGATGGTCACCACTGTCAACAAAGCCAACAGCGAGACGAAAAAGGGCAATCGAGGGGGTGCCATCATTCACTCCATTGGTACTGGACCAAAGATTTATCCAAATTAAATTCGCATCGATATCCAGAGCAAATTGCCAGCCGCGCCGGTCATATTGATTTGGATTTGCCCGACGCTTTTAAACGCTTTCTCTCTTCGTTTGAGTTAGTTCAAATGATGGACCCAGAGCATCCCTTTGCTCATCTCAGAGGTGGGATGCTTTGGGTCCACGGTGTTCAGCTCAAACCGTTGAAATTACTGGTTTCTAAAATCCGGGACGCGCATCTCTGCTCCTGACCACCCGCCCTCCACGAATAAGGGCAGGTGGTCAGGAGCAGAGATGCGGATGGGAAATGGAAGTCAGAGTTCTAGGGAGGAAAGAACTGGAGTTTGGAGTGGAGTTGGAAATTGAAAGTTTACGGTTTCTTTTTGTAGAGATAGTCGGGTGAAGGAGAAAGCGATAGCGATGAGTTCGAAGAAAATACTGAGTTCTGTTTTACAGTAGATCGTGTTGCCGTGTGATTTGTTAGATCAGCATCGAGCATTTTCGTAACCTTTGAAAAGAGCCGTCGACAGTGTCCGGGTAGCCCATCGAGTAACTCTGCGCACATCAAAATAGCCAGGAATGACCAGCTTTACTAGGTCCATAAATGGCATATTGACATTACGACATATATGTCGTAAGATGGATTTGTGGAATTAATTGATTTCCAGGGCCGAAAAATAGTGTTGTCAGATGAGTCTTGGCTGCACATCAAGGAGGATCACCCTGAGATTTCAATCGACGAAATTGAGAACGCGCTTTTGAATCCTGACGAAGTACGCGCGAGCAACAGTAATTCGAAAGTTGAAATTTACTACGCGATCAAGACGGTAAGCCCAAAGACTCGTTTTCGATGCGTGGTCGTTAAGATACTGGATGCCGGGTGTTTTGTTTCCACGGCGATGACCACTAGTAAGATGAAAAGCGGGAAGACCATTTTTCAGAAGAGGCAAGGAACATAAAATGAAAATCACATATGATCGAGACATCGACTACATGGAAATCTTCTTTAGCAAAGAAGCGAACTACGGTGACGAGCTCAGTGATAACATTATGGTTTTCAAATCGGAAAAGACCGATAAGACGATCGGCTACGCTTTCGAAGCCGCAAGCGAAACTGTCTTTAATGCTGACTTTCTACATTTAACGACGAAACTCGCGGCACTTCTTAAGATCGTTCGAACTGTTGAGGACCTGACGCAGGAAGAGGCCGCAAAGAGAATCGGCGACATTACCTTGCGCCATTATCAACGCCTCGAGGCCGGCGAAGATACCACTCTCGAAATGCTCGAAAGAATCACCGCAGCGTTTCCAAAGCAAGACTTCTCAAAAATGCTCCGGAAGGGCGCTTGAGATTGTCGAAGTCACCAAAGAAAAAGCGAGTGAAACCATGAAAAATCTGATTGTTTCGATTGAGACTTTGCCTTCTTCTTGAAGAGAGTCCATTTTGAACTTGTCTTGGCTCGCAGAAAGTCCAAGCAAGGGAGCAGGAAAAATGAAATTTTTCATGAAGCACGGTTGCAAGGCATATAAAGTCGTTTCGGTCCTGTTGCCACTCGTGTTGGCGGGCTGCGCGATCGGCAAAAAATCTAATGAATCAATATCGGCCGGAAAACTGAGACCTATTTTTTATGAGGTTTCGAAAAACGGTAAAAAAATAGGAACTCTTTTTGGTACGATTCATTTAGGGGTTAACGCCGACGACCTTCCTAGTTCGTTTTTTGCCACCTTCGATGAATCCGATCATTTTGTAGCGGAGATTGATCCAGAGAGTCTGAAGGGCGATCAGAAGTCTACGCTCTTTGAGAGTTTTGGTAGAGGTAAGATTCGCAGTGGTATGTCCGAGATTAGTAGCGACACACAGAAATCGCTTCGTAAATATTTTCAATCCTTTCATGCTGAATACGGCAGTGGTCAGGGTGCTGCTGACCTTGAATTCCTGGAGAAATTAGACCTCAGCGGGTTGGTTGGCTATACGAATATGGTCTACCAAGCAAAAGGCCAAGTAGAGGTGGTGAATCGTCTTCAGAGTTCGCGTCACCTCAAAAAGTTTCTCGACTTTGATTTAGTTGACCGCGCCAAGCAGTTGAAAATGACGACGACTTATCTGGATGCACCTTTAATGGAACTCCTGCGTCAATGCGCGAGCCGGGAATCTTCCGTCCGCTTTCTTTCAAAGGTCGCTTCGGCAGAAAGACCCGAGGTTGAGTACGCAGATGTATACATCGATTTAGTTTCTGCCTATCGACGAGGTGAAAAAGACTATACTAGATATTATGACTCTACTGATCAGCAGCTAAAATGCTTAATCGACAAGCGCAATGTCCTATGGAAAACGTCAATTGTCGGAGCGTTTCGCGCTTATGAGAACACTTTCGTTGCGGTCGGACGTTTGCACCTAGATGTTGGACCCGAGTCGCTCGTATCGTTGCTTCAGTCCGATGGGTACTCCGTTGAGGTAAAACAATTCGATTGAATCTCGGCAGGTCGGGTCTATTTGGAGTGCAAACGACAAAGGCTTCGACGCGCCTGATCTAATTCAAAAAAAGACAATTTCATTGGTCGTTTAAGTTTGTTGAACCTGGGGACCTTTGGAGTGATCCGAAGAGTCCAATGAGGTCCGCAGAGGTCCAGGGTTCAATTCCGTGAAAAACCCAAGCGCCACTCGCGAAAATCTCGCACGCATTTTGTGCTTTTCTCTTTAAAAAATCTCAGGCAATCGGTTCGAGAAGTTTACGCTCGAACGAATTGTCGTGAGGTGGTAGGAATGAAATTCGGAAACGAAAAGCACTTGAAGCTATTGAAAAGTCCTGCGGTCGTCGATGAAAAAGCGTTTGATGAGATTCTCACGCAAACATTCAAAGAAGATGAGCAGGGGGCGAAAGCAGAGCAAGTGCCCACGTCGATCTTTGAAAATCGAAAGAGGTGGATAAAAGCGCAGGATGTGGCGCGTGAACTCGGGATTTCTGTGCGCACAGTTTATGACTGGCACCATAGACCTCACCGACGAAACACGCCGCCTGGGCTTTTTAATAAGTTTAATGGTCATTTATTTCTTAGTACCGAAGCACTGAATCTCTGGATGACTCAACAGGCAACACGTCGAAGACGTTAAGCCAGAAGAGTGAGTATCTATGGGAATATCAAAACTGAAAATCGCCAATGGCGAAACAAAATGGCAGGTTCGAGTTTGGGAGAACGGCCGCGGAAGTCGTCGCATCAATCGAAGGTTTGATCGACGAACGGATGCGGAAGCGTTTCTCTTGCAGTTCGAATCTAAGATCGAGGAAGAAAGAAAAAGTCCATTTAAGGGCTGTTCGTTTGAAGATCGAACTTTTCGTGACGAAGCCGCCAACTGGTTAAGAGACGGAGAGCTTCGCTTTTCACCCTCGCACTTGGTGCGGGTGAAGGGTGTACTTAAAGAAATCTTACCGCGATTCGGCGATCTAACGATGGACAAGTTCACGCCGGAATTTCTTGCGAAGTATCAGCAGGAAGAAAAAGCTCGGGGTCTTGAGAATGCTTCCGTTAATCGCAAGACCGAAGTCTTTACTACGATCTTAAACTTTGCGGTGAAGCAAAGGCGGATTCCGTTTAATCCGGCGAATGGATTTCGGAAGTTGCGAAAGTCGACGACCGAGATGGAATTCTGGGATCAAGATGAAGCGGCGGCATTTCTTACCTTCGCTAATATGACTTATCCTAAGGACTCCACGGATCGTTGGGTTTATGTGGTTTATCTTTTGGCGCTGAACACCGCGATGCGGGCTGGTGAAATCTGGGGACTAAGGCCTTCGGATCTGTCGCGCGATGGTCGGTCGATCCAAGTCAGGCGCCAGTTCAATCGGGTAACGCTCGAGATGGCTCCGACGAAATCAAAGAAGTCGAGGCTTGCTCCGCTAAACGATGAACTTCGCGAAGAGCTTGAGCACTTAATACAAGCGAAGTCGATCGAGGCTGACGAGACGATCTTCATGAACGAACTTCGAAACCCTGTCTGTCACGAAAACTTCGTGAAGAGGCAGTTCTTAGTCGACGTGAAAGCTTGGGGCGGACGATCGATTCGGTTCCACGACCTAAGGCACTCGGCGACGACAATGATGATTGCCGGAGGCATCGATCTGAAAACGGTGAAAGAGATCTGCGGCCATGCCGACATCGCAACAACGATGACGTACGTGCACCTGATCTCTGGCGCCGTCGAGCGCGTCGCGCAGGTGTTTTCTGTCACTCGCAACGTTCAGCAGCCGCAGTTGCTGATCGCAAACGCGAGGGACGTCACCGAGGTGAAAGCAGAGACGAAAACTGAGATGCAAAACGAGACGAAAGATGACGTGACCGAAGAGCCCTCGTTAAGGGCGACGGGCCTAACGAAAGGTGGTGAACCGATTTAAAAGTCGAGTGAACTGAAGCCGAAAGTGGATCGCAACTGCGACGGAAGACGACCGAGTTTGTTTTCTGGTGGACCATCGGTGGACCATCGGAGCGAAAAAATGGAAACGAAGTTTCGAGATCGAAACCAATTTGCCTAGTGTTTTTAAGTAGTTAAATTGGTTGCGGGGAGAGGATTTGAACCTCTGACCTTCGGGTTATGAGCCCGACGAGCTACCAGGCTGCTCCACCCCGCGACAGAAGTGATCCCTGAAAGAGGGCTGAGAGTATGCCCCACCGCATGGCTCGTCAATGAGTATCACTTAAACCCCACTTGATTTGCCAAAATGGGCATTATTGGAGCAGCAAGGCTAGAGTTACTGCTGAAAAAGGGAGCGGAAACAGCCTCAAATTCAATTAGCTGAATTGTGACGGTCGGTGTTTAATTGCGAAGTGCAAGTGATGAATGAAGCTAAAGCGCCAGAATTTGATGCGATCGGACTTCCTGCGGACAAGTCCGCATTCATTCATCTTTGCTGGCTCTTGCACAATCAATGTAATCATCGCTGCTCTTACTGTTCTGAAATCAACTGGGGCGGAACCTTTCGCGACCTTGATTTGAAGCAAGCAAAAAATTTCGTGGAGAAAGCGATTCAGCACTTCGCTGGGCGTCGGTTGATGGTGTCTTTCACGGGTGGCGAGCCGACTCTTTGGCCCGAATTTGGAGTGTTTGTCGACTGGTTAAAGTCGAAGAACGCCATCATCGCAATGACAACCAACGGAACTCGGCATCGAACGTTTTTTCAAGAGCATGCTAAGAGTTTCAGTTGGATCAGTTTTAGCTATCACCCGGAATTCACTCGCGCTGATCGATTTCTAGAAAATGTGATCGAAGTTTCGCGACACTGTCCGGTGAGTATTCGAATCATGTTTCCGCCGTCAGAAATCGAATTTAAGAAATCAAAAGAGTTTTTAGATCTCGTCAAAAAATATGAGGCAGACGGCCGTTTTCCTAGCTTTGTCCGCTGCGAAGCTGTGCCGATTGCCAATGGATTTGGGACAGAGTTCACGGCACCGGCTGCTTATTCCAACGATCAAGAGCGCGTTTTGAACGAATCCAATTTTTGTATCCATCCTGATAGAGATCCAATCAAGGAGGGTCATGTGCCGATAGGTGATCTGCTAGCGTTTAAAGTCGAGCAATCGTTAAACGGTAGTTCCTTCGACGCTCACGAACTGATTTCCACGGGTAGAGCAAATTTCGAGAACTGGCTATGTGATATTGGACTTGAACAGCTATTTATTGATCACCGGGGTCAGGTTCTTAGGGCGGGCTGCCGGGTTGGCGGACCTGTCGGCTGGTTAAAACAAGGTTTTTTTGACTTCCCGGCAGAGCCAGTGCTTTGCCCTAAAACCTATTGTCATTGCATCACCGATGTTTTGACTTCAAAACGGTCACCCGCCTGGCAGAAAGCGAATTCCGGCGAAGTAGTAGGCTCGTTGTCACGACTGTGGTTTCTAATCGTCAAAACAAAATTTCGTTTTTTCAACTGGATGACCCAAACCGCATTTAAAATCGACGAGGAAAATAAATCCCAAGTCTTCACAGTCTCGTGGATCCGCAAGCTATTGTTTCAATTTAAGCGGCACTTCTTTTTAGCTGCCCGATTTGTCCTGTTTGAAGTTTTCTACAATGGTGGCATTCGGTTTTTCTGGTCGCGACCTGTGCGAAAGCCATATTATTTTTTGCGATTTCAATTTCGTAAGCGAATTCTGGGAAAGACCAATATTTAAATATTTGTTGTAAGTGCGCTTGCTGCAACCCAACCAGCTAATACCCACATTGCTAAGAACAAGCTCCAGATCGCGATTCTGCGTTTAAAGAAGCGATTGCCTAGGAACAGCCCGAGCGCGAGTTTTGAGACCAGTGAGGCGATAAGTCCTATCGAAATCAAGCTTCGCAACATCGCGTGATCAATGGCTCTATGCTCTTCGAGCTGTAAATTGGCAATAATCGACCCGTGGACTTCGAAAAGTGAAACCAAAAATGTAAGTGTGGACAGGCCATTTTGGCCAAACTCTTGCTGAAGAAACTTGGAAACCGCAATGATGGCGATAATAAACAGACTGAGCTTGGCGATTCCCAATAAGTCTGAGAGTGGATCTCGATGATTAGGAATGGTGCCTAACACGCGGACTTTGCGAGAGCGAAACACGGTTAACAGCGCAGCGCCAATGATTGGTAGGCCGATCAAAAGAGCCACGTCGAGAAGGTGGCCAGTGGAACCGATGATAGCAAGTGCGAGCGCTAAAACCATCTGTGCCAAAATCGAACCGAGAAAAGAAAGTGTCGCTACACGATTTTCGTCGTCGGTTAAATTGTGACTATTTCGTGCAATTTGCGCCGTAACGGCCGTGCTTGAAAAAACTCCGCCGACGAAACCAGAGAGAAATGATCCCGCGCGACTACCTAAAGCTTGGCTCAATATGCCACCGAGGGTTTGAATCGTAATCAAAACCAAAACTAGTAGTGTGACTTTTCTAGGTGAAAAAAGGCCCCAAGGATCGATCGGCTCGGACGGCAGAAGAACCGTAATCACGGCAAGCCAAAAGATCACGAAGAATGCTTTCACCCAGCGCCCGTAAGACGCCGGAATCAGTCCAAGAAGCTTTCCTTTTTTTCCGCTTTTCACAATTTCACTTCGTTGCCGAAGCGGGCGCCCATGTCAAAGTTTGCGGGTTCCCTTTTTTGCCAGGTGCAACTGACCAATGATGAGCGCAGTTTTTCGAGCATGTTTCAGCTTGTTCAATGGCTTTTTCGTTGTAGCAATCGTCGCAAAGCACAGCAGGAGAATCGCATCTTACGCAGAAGATAGAATGATCGGCTGGCTGACCGCAATGTGGGCAGGCGGAAAACTTTTTGCTGGCGCGGCCATCGCCGTCTACGGCAATCCGATTGTCGAAAACAAAACATTCCCCGTCCCACATCGACGTCGTTTTTGATGCAGGAAATTTTTCGATGTAATTTAGGATTCCGCCGTCCAATTGTTTGACGTTAGAAAAGCCTTTTTCTTCCATGGCAACAATGGCTTTCTCACAACGAATTCCGCCGGTGCAGAAAATGTAAGTGGGTTTTGATTTGTCTTTTACATTCAGGTCCAGCCAAGAGGGGAAGTCAGAAAATTCCTCGATTTGCGGAGTCAGCGCATTCCTAAATGTACCGATCGAGGATTCGTAATTGTTTCGTGTGTCGATCACAACTGCCTCGGGGGCTTGGATTCCAGCGTGCCATTCTTCCGGCGAAATGTGAGTGCCGGAGCCTGGTTGATGGGGAAGAAGATCGGGGCGTTTAAGCGTAACGATCTCCTTTCGAACTTTGACGACGAATTCGAGAAACGGGATTTTCTCGCCTGGTTCGATCCAGCTTGTTTTTACATTTTGAAATTCAAAGCCTGGAATCAAGAGCGATCCTGATTCTTTCAGGAACAGTGGAAGGCATTCGCTTGGACCGGAGGCCGTGGCATTTAGTCCCTCTTGACCCAGAATAATCAGTCCTGAAATTCCAAATTTATTCGCCGATACTTCGAGGCCCTTCTTAACTCGCGCGACGTCCTCGGCTGAAAGCGTGACGAAATGATAAAAGGTTTGAACTTCGAGGCGTTTTTCAGTTCTTGGAATTGGTGGCAGCATATAGCCAGGAAAATACCTTGCGGTGCCTCTTTTAGCAACTTTGGACCGCCGAATAATCGGTGGGAAGTTTGGAATATCTGCTGGTGCGTGGTAGTACATCCGAATGCTTGAGTCACAAAGTCCCAGTCAATCTTCTGCTTCTGGTGGAAACACCAGCGGCTCCAGTCCAGAAACGACCACAGAAATTCAGCGTCGTCGGACATTTGCGATTATTTCTCACCCTGACGCTGGTAAAACAACGCTGACAGAGAAGCTGCTTTACAACGGCGGCGTCATTCATGAAGCAGGCGAGGTAAAGGGCAAGCAGGGTACAAAGGCCGCAACATCAGATTGGATGGCGCTCGAGCAACAACGTGGAATTTCGATCACTTCGTCTGTGATGCAGTTTGAATACAAAGGCCTTCGGGTTAATCTTCTGGATACGCCGGGCCACAAAGATTTTTCGGAAGACACCTATCGCACCTTGGTGGCCGCAGATTCTGCGGTGATGCTGATCGACGTTGCAAAGGGTGTGGAAGAGCGAACGAAAAAACTCTACGAAGTGTGCCGTTATCGCAATGTTCCCATTTTCACCTTTATCAACAAGTGCGATCGCGAAGGTAAAGCACCTTTAGAATTGATTGATGAAATCGAAACGACGCTGAAGATGGCCTGCTGGCCAGTGACCTGGCCTGTAGGTTTAGGCGGTTTATTTTTTGGTCTCTATCACCGGACTCGAAAAGTTATTTATCCCTACCAGGGGCGAGACGGGGATTTGGACATGACTCCGATTCCGGTCTCCTCATTGGATCAGCCCGGTCTTGCTGAAAAAATTCGGCCGGAAGTTTTGCAGGCACTAAAAGAAGAAATTGAACTTATCGATGGAACGCTGGGAGAGTTTGATCACCAGGCATTTTTAGACGGCAAACTTAGTCCTGCAACTTTTGGTTCGGCGAAACAAGACTTTGGCGTCGATCTCTTTCTCGACCTTTTCAAGGAATGGGCGCCGCCACCAGGCCCACGAAAAACAAAAACTGACATTGTTGTGAATCCGCTCGATTCAGCGTTCACTGGCTTCGTGTTTAAGATGCAAGCCAACATGGATCGAAGGCACCGCGACCGTGTTGCGTTCATTCGAATCTGCAGCGGTAAATTTCAACGGGGCATGAAGGTTCATCACATGCGCCTCGACCGAGAGGTTCGCTTGGCGTTTTCAAGTCAGTTCGTTGCACAAGATCGCGAAACAGTAGATGAAGCATTTGCAGGTGATATTGTAGGCGTCAACGATACCGGTAACTTCCAGATTGGCGACACGATCACGACAGGGAAAAAACTTTTGTTCGAAGACATTCCAAAATTCCCACCGGAACTTTTTGGTCGCTTACAAGTAAGCGATGCAATGAAACGGACCAAGCTTCAGAAGGGTGTCCAACAGCTTTCAGAAGAAGGTGCTATTCAGTTGTTCATTGACCCCATCGTCGGCCCGCAAGACCCCATCATTGGCGTTGTCGGAGAGTTGCAGTTTGAGGTTCTTTTGTATCGACTCGAAGATGAATATGGACTTGATGTCAAACTTGCGCGAACGCCATATACGGTCGCCCGGTGGCCCCGCGACAAAGACGGAAAGCCAGTGAAACGTCTAAACGGAAATCTACAAATGTTTGAGGATGCATCAGGAAATCCGGTTATTTTGTTAGCGCAAGAATGGGATTTAAATTGGGCGAAGAAAGAAAATCCCGATATTGAATTCGCAACCAGTATTCTGCAGGTTCGTGAAGGAACGCCGGGGTATTCGCTCTAGAAAGCCGGCTAGTCGGTTGTAACCGTCAGTTTCACGGGCCAATTGGCGAGGACCCAGTTCGACACTTCGATAATCTGCGTGTCGCGCGCAAAAGCGAGGCAGCCTGCGGTCCAATTGTTTTCAATACTTTTTGCAGGAAGACACATGAAGGGCCGGATGGGGCCGTGGATGCCGATCGCGTTTCCTGTATAGCCGCGAGCTATATCGGACTTATTCGGATAGCCAACCGGAATGAATATTCCAAATTGCAGCGATTTACGCGGGTATCCCAACCAGTAGGTGCCCACGGGCGTTTTTCGATCACCGGACTTTCTTTTCCCAAGCCCATTTGAGCCAATCATTGTGCGATTCGCCCATTCGACTTTTTGACTCAGGCAGCCCACTAAGCTGTCGATCGACGCAAGATAAACAATCTCTTTCGTTCGGCCATGGCAGATATCTTGGGGCAGTTTTAGCATGTCAGTTTCAGTCATTTCGATTTGCCGGGTGTTCAAACGGCAGTCTTGATCGCGATAGACAAAAGCGTCCGCTATGCTTTCTTGGGATTTTAGCAAGTCCGATTCAGAAAAATCCAAAGGGCCGTAAGAAAGAGTATCAGCACTCGCCGTTATCGAGACGACTGCGGAAGACGACAAAAGGCATACGAGCGAGAAAAAGATCACATTGCGTAGAAACAAAAAAGCCCCCCGAAGAAATCGAAGGGCTTTTACTGACTGGTCACTTTAAAGACGAAAGCGTCTTACAGGCGGCAGTTGTAGTTGACACCCTTCACGGTGAGAGTCGCGTAGCGACCCATGCCGAGGCCTCTATCATGGAAGATCGCGAAAGAAACATCGCCCTCTTTTGGTTTGCATGTATTTCCTCCCGCTTCAAAAACATGCATGTCTACGAGGCCTCCGAAAGCGTTGAATGCTGAAGAAGGTGCATTGGCGAAGCATTTTCCAATCTCGTCATTCGTCACAAAGCCGCTTTTAGCCTGGTGGTGAGGGGTCATTTCGACGATGAATGTGGTTTTAAACGATTTTTCGGATCGTTCAATAGCCTCTGTGCAGGTCATGTTCATGCGGACTGGAGCCGAGGGCTCTTGATGCTCTTCACCATCTGGCATCAAGAGGGCCGGGCGAGCCATTGCGAAAGTAGCGGCCAATAGCACCAAAGTGGCGGCGAAAAGGCCAAGGGCAAAACGTTCAAATTTACCTGTCTGCAACATAATTCCTCCTGGATTCCAACGAAAACACAAGGCACAACAAATAGTGTGCGAGGCGCGTCCACCCGGCTAGGTGGCAAGAGCTGCGCCAGCCGACGGCCAATAGGCGTGCTGCGCCTCGAAAAACCTTCAAGCTGGTGACAGCTTGGAACTAGGGCGCTAGGTTCTGCTCTATGTTTGATTCATTGAGCGACAAGTTACTGGGAAGCCTTAAAAAGCTCCGCGGCCAAGGCAAAATTTCGGAAGAAAATGTTCAGGACGCGATCAAAGAAATTCGCATGAGTCTGCTCGAAGCGGACGTGAACTTTAAGGTTGTTAAAAGCTTCATCGATGCAGTTCGCGAAAAAGCTCTGGGCGCAGAAGTCCTTCAAGGCGTAAGCCCCGGTCAGCAGTTCGTTAAAATCGTTCATGATGAATTGGTTCGTGTCCTCGGTGGGGAAGCCGTGGAGCTTGATTTGAAGTCATCCGACGCGCGCCCAGCCATCGTGATGATGGTCGGGTTACAAGGTGCGGGTAAAACCACGACCTCTGCGAAACTCGCTCTTTATATTCGTCAAAAATATAAGAAAAAGCCGGGCCTCGTTCCGGCCGATGTTTATCGTCCTGCTGCGATTGAACAGTTGAAAACGCTCGGTGGAAATCTTGGTGTTCCGGTTTACCCGTCGCAAGCGTCACAAAAGCCAGAAGAGATTCTTGAAAAAGCTCTGGTTTGGGCTCGCGAAAACATGGTCGAAGTCTTGATTCTTGATACGGCTGGCCGGTCGCAAATTGATGATCAGCTGATGGGCGAACTTGATCGCTTAAAAGCATTGGCGAATCCGCGAGAAATACTTTTGGTTGCGGACGCGATGCTGGGGCAGCAGTCGGTTGCTGTTGCCGAAGGATTTCACGGTCGCCTGACGTTGTCGGGCTTGGTTCTTACTAAAATCGATGGTGATGCACGAGGTGGGGCTGCGCTTTCGATTCGAGAAACAACGGGGATTCCGGTAAAATTCTTAGGCGTCGGTGAAAAGTCGGACGCGCTTGAGGTCTTTCACCCTGATCGCTTGGCCTCACGAATTCTGGACATGGGCGATGTATTGAGTCTTGTCGAGCGCGCCCAAGAAGTTGTCGACGAAAAGACGGCCATGGAATCAGCGAAGAAAATTGCTAATAAGCAGTTTACGGTCGAGGACTTTTTGGCTCAGATGCAAATGATGAAAAAGCTGGGCGGGTTAGAAGGAATCATGGGGATGCTTCCTGGAATGGGGCAGGCCATGAAACAGCTTAAGGATCAAACGAAACCAGACGAAGAAATGCGCAGAATCGAAGCAATTATTCGGTCGATGACAAAGCAGGAACGCCAAGATCATCGGATTCTAAATGGCTCTCGGCGGGCTCGAATCGCTAAAGGTTCTGGCACGCAAGTCTCGGAAGTAAATAAATTCATTAAGAGTTTTGAACAAAGCCAAAAGGCCATGCAGCAGCTGATGAAAATGGGAATGGGCGGAGCCATGGGAAGCTTGATGGGTGGCGGAAAAGGCAAAGGCATGCCGCCGTTTCGCGGTCCAGGTGGTGGACGGTTTCCGTTCTAGTCGATCCTTTTGTGGCCATTTAGCTTGCCAAAACTTGGCGCCTAAGGTTATCCCTTTAGGCTTCGCTGTACCGCCCATGACGGTCGACGGGTCTGCTTTGGTAGTCAAAGTGGCTTTTAGTTGACGGGAGGCGGCCTGGGAAACCGGGGAAGGAGAAATCAGTGGTAGTAATTCGTTTGGCCCGTGGTGGCTCAAAAAAGCGTCCAAAGTATAGAATCACAGTTGCTGACTCACGTCAGTGGTTGAATGGTAAGTTCATCGAAGTTATCGGCAACTTCAATCCAAGTCCGCGTGGTCAAGAGCAGAAGCTCGTGCTTGATCTCGAAAAGGCCAATGCCTGGATTAAAGTCGGCGCGCAGCCAACAGAACGAGTGCGTTCACTCATTCGTATGGCGCAAACTAAAGCCTAATTGTAGCCACAGGTAATCTCACGTTAATCTCACGGGTAAATTGAGGGGTGTTGCATGGCGGCTGATCCGTCGAACTTAAAGGACTTGATCGAGTTCATGTCAAAGGCGCTAGTGGATTTTCCGGACGACGTAAAAGTCGTTGAAGAGGTTCATGAGCAAACAACGATGTACAAACTGTACGTCAACAAACAGGATCTCGGTAAGGTCATCGGGAAGTTGGGCCGCACGGCCCGTTCGCTCCGAACGATTTTGATGGCGGCCAGCACGAAGCTTGATCGTCGTTCAGTTCTCGACATCGTTGAGTAAGCGATTGTCCTGAAATGCGAGTGTTCGCAAGTCTCGATCGCGCTCTGCGTGGCGATTAGTATTAAGGTCGCAAGTTTTTGCAACCAGTCGAAAGGGGCAGGCGACACGCTTGCCCTTTTGCTTTTTTTCAGGAGGCCACTTGAAGGGTAGTTTTGTGGAAACTGTAGGCGATGATTTTCGAATTGTGGGCCGAGTGAAGGATGCCCACGGCCTAAAAGGTGAAATCTGGGTTGTCCTTTTTGCTGGGCAAGCTGACTGGCTACCAGACCTTAAAGACACAGGCGGTTTTTTTCTTTCTAAAACCGAAAGTCTTCCGTCGGAAGATGTGAAGGCTCAGCTTCACCCTTATAAACTGAAAGGTGTCCGCGCGCACAAAAATGGATTAATTCTTCAAACTCCGGAGATTGCCGACCGAACGGCTGCCGAGGGTTTTAAGGGTTGGTTCTTGGCGATACCTGAGGAGTATCTCAGTTCTGAAGAGGGCGAGTCTTTTTACTTGAGCGAAATTGACGGTTTTGAAGTGCGTGAAGAGGGTAACGGAATCGGAACCGTCATCGGATTTTCGTCTAACAACGCCCAAGATTTGCTGATTGTAGAACTAAAAAAAGGCGTTCGCCCAGGCGTTAAAGCTGGGGATAAAATTGAAATTCCATTCGTTGAAGCACTTATTGAGGCGGTTGATAGCGCTGAGGAAACCATAGAAGTCGATCTGCCAAACGGTTTGATTGAAGTTCAATTAGGCTTGGATTCAAAAGAGGAAGATATTGAAGAAGACACCGTAGATGATGAATTGGACGAAGATGATTCGGACGAGGACACGTTCGGTGATCTTGAAGACGAGACCGATGACGAAACGGAAAATGAATCCGGCGATGACGCTGACGACGATGTGTCGCAGACGAGACACTGAGTAATGCGTTTTGCCGTCGTCACAATCATGCCGGAAATAGTGACGTCGGCGTTTCAAGACGGTCTTGTGGGGCAAGCATTCAAGAAAGGCCTCATTCAGATAGAAACTTTAAATCCAAGAAAGTTTTCTGAAGGCGCGCACAACTCGGTGGACGACCGAGTTTTTGGCGGCAGCGACGGCATGTTAATGCAAGCCGAACCTCTTGCAAAAGTTGTCGAAGAGTTAAGATCGAAATTTAAAAAAGTAAAAGTGGTAAACCTTTCGCCGCGAGGACGCGTATTTAGTGATCAGGCGGCCAAAGAATTTGCCGAAGAGTTTAGTTCTGACCCGAACGCGGTTTTGGTTCTTATTGCTTCTCGCTATGCGGGGGTGGACCAACGGTTCATTGATCTGTATTGCGACGACGAATTTTCCATCGGCGATTATGTTTTAAGCGGCGGTGAGCTTCCAGCCTGCGTTTTGATAGATGCAATCGCGAGGAAAGTCCCTGGCGTTCTTGGCAATGCCGAATCGGCTGACGCTGATAGCTTTACAGACGGCTTGCTTGAGTGTGCTCAGTACACAAGGCCAAGAGAGTGGCGCGGAAAAGAGATACCGGCAGTTTTATTATGCGGCGATCCGAAGCTCATTGAAGATTGGCGATACCTTGACTCGTTGATTGTCACGGCGAAAAGGAGACCGGAGCTTTTGACTATCTCACTTTTGAAGCGTGTTCGAGAAATTCAAGGCGCGGCAAGAAAAGGCCTAGGGACAATTGGTCATCCCGCTGTTAGAAAAGCTGCGTTCGAGGATCTATCGCGGCTGGCAGAGCACGTTCTTACTATTTGGCCAAAGTAATCGATTTAATTTTTTGAAGCTGTATGTGAATCTTTAAAGGACGTCTGTTTGAAAATAGCTGTGGGTTTAGTTCACTATCCGATTCGCGATCGACATAAGAAAATCGTCGCAACGAACGTCACCAATTTAGATGTTCACGACATCGCTCGTGCCTCGCGGGTTTTTGGAATTTCTAGGTATTACGTCATTCATCCGATGCAAGATCAACGGTCCTTCGTCCATCGCATGCTCGATCACTGGCGTGTAGGCGACGGGGCTCAGTACAATCCCATGCGCAAGACCGCGCTCACGATGGTCGACACGGCCGAGAGCTTGGATGCCGCAATTGAGGACTGGAACCAAAAGGAAGGTCTGACTGGGAGGCCCTTGATCGTATCGACCCATGCCCGTGCTCTTGAAGGGGTGCCTCAGGTAAGTTTTCGGGAACTCCGCGCCAAAATTGAAGCTGGTGGACCTGAAGACCGCCTATTTTTGATCTTTGGGACGGGATTTGGCCTGACCGAGGAATTTATGCGTGGTTGTGACATGCTTTTAGAGCCTGTAAAGGGTGCTCCGCCTGATGACTATCGGCATCTTTCGGTTCGCTCGGCTGTTAGCATCATTCTTGACCGTTTGCGCGGGGCATGGTAACTTTCCGCCCTCGTACATTGAATAATTATTCGAAGGACTTAGGGATGGCTAAAGCCGCAAAGAAAACAGCATCTAAATCTGCAGGAAAATCACCTAAAGCTGCGGCGCCAAAAGCTAAAGCTCCAAAAAAAGCCAAAGCTGCGAAAGGGCCACAAGGCGAGACAGATCTCGTTCGTCGCGTCGCTCTGAAGAAAGTTGCGAACAACGCGAAAATTCAAGACTTTGGCGCGGGCGACACTGTTGGCGTTTATGTAAAAGTTCGTGAAGGCGATAAAGAGCGCGTTCAGCTTTACAAAGGTGTTTGCATTAAAGTTCAAGGCGAAGGCGTAACACGAACATTCACAGTTCGAAAAATTTCGGCTGGCGTTGGTGTTGAACGTACTTTCCCGTTCCGCAGCCCTTCTGTTGATCGAGTTGAAGTGATCGCAAAAGGTAAGGTTCGTCGTTCGAAGCTCTACTTCCTTCGTGAACTCAAAGGAAAAGCTGCTCGTTTGACTTCTGAAATGGTTGGTTTGGTCGATACGTCGATCCCGGCAGAATCTGCAGAAACAGCGACGACAGAAGCATAGGAAAAGTCGAAATACATTCCTGGTCCGGAGCGCTATAGTCTCCGGGCGGAATAGATCAGAGATATCAGAGATATCAGAGATATCAGAGATATCTTAAAGAAGAGACTCCATCGCGGAGTCTCTTTTTTTTGCTCCCTTTTCTGCCAGGTATCGAAGATTCCTTGAGAGTCGAATAAAATTCGATTTGGATCGAGGGGATGAGAAAAATTTTGAACGAGCCGACCGAGTTAGAGCCATTTGATTGGCGTTCACTTTCACAAGCGCCAGTGATCGGTCTCGACGAAGTCGGTCGCGGCTGCTTGGCAGGACCTGTTTACGCCGCCGCTGTGATTGTTCCTGAGAGTGTTATCGAAAAGTTGGTCAATGCTGGCGTGACTGATTCGAAACTCGTTTCAGAAAAAAAGCGCAGCGGTTTGGCTGAACTTATTTGTGAAACATGTTTTTTTGGTCTCGGCTCTGCTTCGAGCCAAGAAATCGACGAGATCAATATCTTGCAGGCGACGTTTCTTTCGATGAAACGCGCCTTGGTTGATCTCGAAGCGCGCTTCGGACACTCCGAGGGTCATCTTTTGATTGATGGAAACCAGAAGATCCCATTTCGAGGACTTCCTTTTGAAAGACCGGAATTTCAAAAGTGGGCCGCACTCTTACAAACAACATTGATTAAAGGTGACTCGCGAGCGCTGCCGATCGCAGCAGCGTCGATTGTTGCGAAAGTTACCAGAGACCGATTGATGATTGCGGCCGACGAGGAGTATCCCGTCTATGGCTTCAAAGGACATAAAGGTTACGCAGCTGAAGTCCATCGTAAAGCGATCAAAGAGCATGGTCCTACGCCAATCCATCGAAAAACTTTTGGCGGAGTCCGAGAGTTCGTTCGGCTGTAGTTCGGGCGTTAAAGCGCTGCCGAACTCGGAAGTCCGTGCAAAAGGTGAGGCTCTTGAATTCGCCGTTTGCGAATGGCTGAAAGACCGCGGCTATTACATTGCGCTTCGCCGGTTCCGAACGCCGTTTGCGGAAATCGATATTATTGCTATGAGTGCCCATCGAGATTTCCTATTGATTGAAGTGAAATCGAGCCTATGGCCGGATGATTGCGCACTAAATTTATCGCAGTCTCAACGTCAGCGACTAATGAGAGCCTGCTCTTGGGTGACTGAAGAGCTGACAGGCTTAGCAGGGTTGCCCAACTACCCAGAGGTAGAGCTTCTGTTGGTTGTCCCAGAGGCGATGCGGCGAGATTCGTTTCAGATGATTGCGATCTTTTGACATCATTAGTCAGGGTGGCGTTAAAATTAGGGTATGAAAAGCGTTAAACCCGTCAAGACTGTTGGGCTGAAACTCCTGCTGACTGTAATCCTCACGGGAGTTTTGAGTGCGATTTTGGTCACGCCAAGAGCCGCCAAGGCAGAGCCGATGCGCGACTTTGTTATGAGTTGTAGCTACGGCGTTTTAGCGGGAACGCTTGTTGGGGCCGCGACGCTGGCATTTTCAGATAAACCTGGCGACAACCTCAATAAGGTGGCGCGCGGAGCATCGTTTGGACTTTACGCTGGAATATTGCTTGGTCTCTATGTGGTCTATGGAGTTCCGAACCAAGAGGAAGCAGATATTCGAGATCAACTTGGCCAATATCAATTCAACTTACAACCCGGTCGCCGAGTCGCAGAGCTGCCAAGGCTTTTAATATCCCCAGTGATGGGTGAACGCGGTGTCGAGGGTGGCGAAGTTCGTTACAGTTTCTACAGGTTCTAGAGAGGGCGCTGATAAAACGCCGGTGAAAAGCGCTACTGCGAAGCTCCTCCGAAATTGTAATCAAGTCCTAAATTCCAGCGGGGCGAATCTTCGCTTAGAATATGACTGATCGTCGCGGTTAAGCCCCAGCAATCGCCTGGAGGCTTCAGCTTTACAAACGCAGACCAACTCTTCATTCGAAGATCGATAGGTGAGTAAGTGGCAGGTAAGTAGTTTATCTCGGTCGCGATCGTGGCATATCGATGAACGAAGCCGATCGCGACACCTAAGTTCTCGTCACGCTTGGCATAGGCCTCCTCGACATTTTCAGTAATCAAAAAGTTTTGCGAAAAACTTAGCTGAACATAGTTTCCGATAGAGTCGATAAATCTTGCGCGCGATGAGGTGTTGAAAACTCGATGTAATGGGAAATAGCGAACAGATGTGTTGGTATCAAAGTAATCAAACCGTGCGTCAACGGTCGTGTAAAAGTCAGAGAAGTTCGCGTTCGCGTCTCGATTTGGTTTATCAAATTCATAGCTGACACCATTTTTGATGAGAACGACCTGCCGATAGCTTGGTGTTTCTCCGTTCCAGATCTTTTTCACGAAACGATTGGATACCTGAGCCGACACAGTGTTGCGGCTTGTGATGCGATCCTCGTAATCAAATTGCAGACCCTTAGTAGAAAAGAAATCAGAGTCAGACACCGGCTGACCTTCAACAAAAATCGGTGATAACGAATTATCACCAAAAAATGTCGAGTCAGTTTGTTGAAGCCACGGAATTCCCGAGACCGAAATCTCAGGTTCAATTTCATGTTTCATTCGCTCTGGTTTTGGTTTTACCTTCGGTGGTTGTAGAGCCGAAAAAATTCCAACGTTTGCAGCATCTGCATCTGGAGACCGGATTTCATCCGACTTTTCAGTTTCATTTTCAGGTTCCTCGACGTCTAGATCGTAAACGCGAGAAATTTGAGTTCGAAGTGCAAGGCGGCCCCGAACGTATTGCCGAGTGGGAATAACATCAAATGCTGTACCCGGCGGAACCGTGACGTTGAACGAGTATTGAGTGTGCCGAAGTTGAAGCGATGGCAGAAGATCGAAATACTTTCCAAGGCGAAAAGGCGCTGAGATTTCTGGTCGAAGATCAAGACGTTGTCCTGTCCGGATCAAGTCAATGCCAGGCTGATAAGTGCCGCTTCCCGTGCCGCCAGAACCGCGACTTCGGTCGATTTGTCGAAATGGGTCTGTGGTCGTACTTATGACATCGTCGTAAGACAAATCTTCCCTTGCGAAGTTAACGTAGTTGAAATCCCAGCGAAGAAAAACGCGTGACCCAAAAAGGCTTCTGTCGACGCCGGACTGCTTGAATTCTGGAAATCTGTGGACGCTGTCCAAGTTGTTATCCAACGGATCAGCTTTGAGTTGGTTCACGTAGTAGGTCGCTTCGATACTGGAGTGCAAAGTTTCCGAATTCTTTGTCAGCGATAGTTTGTTTTCCAGTGCGGGGTCTCCGAGACCCAGAATCTCGCTGGTGAAATCTCGTGGATAGCGAAGGTCCGAAACAAGTGCAAGTCGAACACGGTTTATGTAGCCGCCAGGCAAAGTGTAGATGTGATTGTGGCTTAGGAACCAACGTTTCGCACGATCGGGTCCCGGGAGAGTAGGAAGTTTAGTGTCATTCGCAAATATCTGATCGTCGCTGAAGCCAAAGTTCATTTCGCCGCCACTGTCTTCTGTGAAGACGTAACGATAATTAAACAATGCTTTTACATTTCTAACTTCATACGGTGAATTCGAATCGTCCGGATCTCTTGAATTAAAATACACTTTGGGAGTGAAGGTGAGATCCTGACTTCGTGAAATCGCCCAAAAAAATGGGACGCCGAATGCGACGCCGCCTTTTTCGAAGTCGAAAGACGGGAACAGAATACCAGTTTGGCGTTCGCTTTTTAAAGGAACAATAAGATACGGAAGCCAAAAGAAGCGAAATCCAGCGAGATAAAACCAGGCACTCTTGATGTAGGCGTAGGAGCCAATTTCTGCATCAATATGTGTTCCGCTAAAACTCCAGGCAGGCGGACACGTGGTACAAGCCGTGTACGAGGCTTTTTCGGCGATATAGGTTTCCGGACCTGTTTTTCGAATCAGTTGTCCTTGAAAAAGAACTTGTCCAGATTTCACAAAACCATCGTAGATAAGTCCGGTGTTATCCTCGTAGGAAATTTCTGCTCGTGAGCCTTCGACGTAGGCCGTAGGTGAAGCAAGAATAAAGTTTCCCTCGGCAACAAACTTACCAGTTTTTTTATCCATCAACGCGCGATCGCAGCGCATGCTTTGCCCGCCGAAGGTAATTTGTACGTCTCCGACAAGATTAACGGTCTGTTTTTCGTAGTCGCTAAACATTGAAGCTGCGGAAATTAAAACCGCGCCACCATCTTTGGTCAGAATCCGTGTCGTTGAGGCCGCGTGCACGAGCTGGCTAAGTAGCAAAAAGGTGAAAGTGGAGACCAGAAGGCACGCGGAGCGGAGCATGGCAAAAGCCTAGCGAGAGTAGCTCTGCGATGTCATTTTGTTTTCATCGTGTAGACGCCGTCCCAATCATTTCCCGGCGGTTCCGCGAGGTACTCGTTGCAGCGTTCGATGTAAAGTTGTGAACACTCATCGTCGGGTTTAGTATTAAGGGCGGCTGTGAATGAAACGACTGCCTCGTCGAACTTTCGCTCATGATAGAGGCGGAATCCCTTTTCGAACTCTGGCAAAAGTGCCAATAGCTGACCGTCTGGCGCAAGCGGACCGCCAGCTTTTGTACCCATCAGCTCAAAAATCCTTACCGGCTGAACTTTGCCCTTTACTCGAACCCAATCGACTTCGCGCGTAATAAAATCTTGGGAAATTCGCCGCTGAGTAAATTCGCTGACAATGATTCGAGTTCCGTATTCTTTGTTAATGCCCTCGAGGCGGGACCCAAGGTTCACTGAATCGCCCATGACGGTGTAACTTCGCACAGTGTTAGAACCCATGTTGCCAACACTCATATCGCCTGTATTAAGGCCAATCCCGATGTCGATCGTGGGAAGACCTTTGTCGGCGTATTCCTGTTGCAGCACTTTTAATTTTTTGAGCATTTTTAAAGCACATGTGGCAGCACGTTGTGGATGATCTTCAAGTGGAATCGGAGCTCCCCAGAAAGCCATGATGGCATCACCCATGTACTTGTCGAGCGTCCCTTTAGTTTCAAAAACAAGGTCCGTCATCGGAGTCAGGTAGCTATTGAGGAGGCTTGATAGAGCGCGAGGATCGAGCTTTTCAGAAATAGTCGTAAAGCCGCGAACATCCGAGAACATCACGGTGAGCTCGACTTTTTTGCCGCCGAGTTCGATATTTCCCGGATCTTTTAGAATTTCGTCAACAATAGCGGGGGAAACGTACTTCGCAAAGGTCCCCTTAAGCTCCTGCTTCTTTCTTTCCTCGGTGAAATACTTGTACGAAGTGATCCCGACAAAATTGAGAAAGACAGTGATGGTCGGAATCGAAACGTTAAACACGAAGCCGCTTGCAAAGAGCACGTAGCGATCAAGGGCGTAGATTGAAAATAAAAGGCCAATCGTAAGTAAGAGACCGTAAACAGAACCGAGCCAGGTAAGGGCTGCAGAAATCAATAACCCACCAGAAAGAATCACGATCCACATATAATTCTCTTCCAGCGGATGAACCTTTAGAAATCCGGGTTGATTTGAAGGAGTGGCTTCACCAGACGCGCGAGATTCCTCAGTGAGAAGATTTGACAGGACATTTGCGTGAGTTTCTACTCCGGGATAATTTTCTTCAAACGGCGACAAGCGCAAATCATAAACTCCAATCGCTGTCGCGCCGACGATGAGTAGTTTGTCCTTTAGAAACTTCTTTTTCTCGATTTTTTCAGTGAAGGTCCCTTTAATGCCTGTTTGTGGATCTTGCTTTCGACTTTGTACTAAGACTTCGCGTTCATTGTTAAGAATAGAGGACGCACTGACGTATTCAAACATTTGTTGGGGACCCGAATAATTGATCATCATACGACCAGCTTCGTCGATTGGGATTTGCATACGGACTTTGTCCTTTTGGTCGATAACCTCCAATTGGCTTATAATTTTTTTTTGGACGCTGGTTGTGCCGCGAACATCAGACACAATTGATCGGCGCTGATCCGGTTTGTAGCTGAATCTTGCCTGAAGGCCACGGTCGAGTAGGAAAGTTTTTAGCGCAAGGGATGGTATATAGAAGTTTCCGCGTCGAGAAATAAGCATTGTACGACGAACCGTTCCGTCTGGGTCCAGTTCCGCATTGAAGTATCCGGTGTGTCTTGTTGTCGACGCAACTTCCGGGATGCTGATCCATGCGCGTTCGTAGCCCTTAACACTATTCACATGTGCACTGGACTTCCAGGCTTGGATTTCATCCTGAAGCGCAGTTTTGCTTTGAATTTTACCTTCAGCCTTAAGTTCTTCCCAAAGCGGCTCGTAACCAAATATCGGCCATTGAGTATCGATAACCTCTGCGGGTTGATCGACTGATTTTGCCCATTTCGCTTTATCAAGGAGTTCATCTTCACTCGTCAAAAAGCGACGGCAATAACCCATAACCTCCGAGTTCAAATCTTGCCGTAGGTCGGCGAGCTGAGGGGGAGTAAGTGCTTTAAGCGTTATACTAAAAATCTGCAGGATCATAGGTCGATTGGCGAAACGATTCAGTGTGGGGTCACTTTGGAGAAGTTCAAATAGCCCTTGCTCATCGCCGATATTGGCCCAAACAAAAAGTATCGGTACAACGTCTGCTGGAATTTCGATGTCGAGTACCCGAAGTGACTCGATGACAGCATTTACGGCGGTCGGGTTTGCAGAAAACCACTTTGCTGCTCGTCCGATTTCGGTAGAGGTAATGTGCAGGGCGGCGCGGTCGAGCAAAGCTTGGGGTGGCCGTTTAGCGCCTACCGCTGTAGGATCCAATACGATTGGGAATATAGCTTCTTTTTCCCAATATTTTTTTTCGTAAGTCCGACTGTAGTGCGCATCTATACAATAGTCCCGAAGTGGATTTGCTGTCTCTCCTGCGTTGAATGATTCGTAGTCAAAATAGGACCCCATAACAACCGAATCCTGATAGAGTCCTATTGTTTCGCCAAATTTTTTATCCGAATTGCTTGCTTCAATTTCCTTGGAAATCATATCGAAGACTTCTGGAGAGACAGCATTTCTGGTTTTTAGTTTTGCTTGGCTAAGTTGAAATTTTAGTTTTGAGAGCGTCTTTGTCGAGGAGTTCGGATCGGATTCTGAGAAAACCACGTCGAACGCGACGATTTTCGCTCCCGCGTCCACCGCGTTTTCAATGAGGCGACCGATCTTCTCTCTCGGCCAAGGCCAGCGGCCTTCGCGTTCAATGGAGGCGTCGTCAATCGCAAGTACTGCCACTCTTGGGCTGCCGGCAAATTCGCCTCGGTTAATAAGACGGAAGTCGATCGTCTTTCGATGAATTTGATCTAAGATGCCTATCACCGAACCTTCGTCAATTGCAGCGGCATCGTGCTGGCTTTCATAGTACTGCAGTGCAAGCCACGTCATCGTAAAGGTAACAAAGAGTCCGACGAGCATTGGTGACGAGAGGATCTCAATTAGCTTTTGTAGAAAGACCGGACGTTTCAAATCAGCTTTACTCATCGACC
Organism: Deltaproteobacteria bacterium; assembly: GCA_017302795.1. Classification (GTDB taxonomy): domain Bacteria; phylum Bdellovibrionota; class Bdellovibrionia; order Bdellovibrionales; family JAMPXM01. Next base: position 26,737 of record JAFLCB010000010.1, read on the forward strand.
ACCAAATAGAATTTGAATTTAGTTTAGTAAGGCCCCACGACATGCGTCGAGATTAAACCTGAAATCTGGTCCTCTGAGGCTATTGATTGTGCAACGAAAGTTAATCAAGATTATTGCCATGGAAGCATCATTCAAGTCCGTCGAAGCCTTTGGGAAGTCACTTACGATCGTTCATTTGTCTGGCAGAACGGAGATAGAGTCGGTTGCGCTTTTCAAACAGGCGTGTCGTGGTCCGCTGCTTGGCAAAAACCTATTATTTAATTTTCAGAAATTGAATTTTGTTGGGTCTATGAGCTTGCGATCTTTTTTAGAGAGCCTACATTTTCTGGCGACAGACTTGAAAACTGACGTTCGGTTCTGCTGCGTCAGCCCCGACTTTCGACTTGTCTTGGATGCAACGCCGCTGAGATTTCGACCGTCTTTTACGACAGAAGCACAAGGAGTTTCGAGTTACGAGTATGAGGCGCCCCGGATGGTGGTTTCGTCTCCGCTAGATGCGGCGGGTACTAGAAATGAAAACGGCCCCTCAGTCGAGACGCCGCTTGTCGGGGACGAATACATCAGCCTGACGGATCAGGGCGAGGAAGATTTTTCTGTTGAGGGCTGAATACCAAAAGCTTTCATTTCGAGATCTGAAAGGATCAAATCGAGTTTCTTCAGTTTTGCTGCGCGTACTTCGCGATCTTCGACAAAGCCCACTTTATCCAATGCCTGGTCGTTAATTCTTACCCGATTAGAATCTCTAGCTTCGGAAAGTCGCTGCGACAGATCTCCGTTTAATTTTTCCAGTGCTTCATTTTGCGCTTCGAGAGCCTGCAAACGAACGCTGTTTTCCTGCCAAATCTCGCGCAGGCTTAAAAGTTGGGCTTCTGCTTTTGAACGTGAAGATTCAGCTTCTTTACGTGCTTGGTCAGAGGAATCACGTTGCGCGCGAACGGCTTCGACCGACGCTCGCAGCGTAGCGCACTCAGAAGCCAAGTCATTGAGCGTGCCTTGAAGTCGTGACGTTTCGGATTTCAATCTAGCTTCAAATTCTTCAGCTCGACGTTCGAAAAACACTTTCTCGTTGTTGGCGCGCGCGCTTTCTGTGGTCGTCTGATCAAGCACAGCGAGGCGCTCGTTAGCTCGAATGAGTTCTCCACGGACTTGGGTGTTTTCTGTTTCCATCTGATTGACGCGTTTTTCGTATTGGTCAACAAGGCGGGCTCGATCTCGCTCGCCGCTGGTCAGTCGACGATCAGTCTCTGATTTTAAATATTGAAGTTCGTCTCTCAGATTTGTGCAATTTGCGTTCGCACGCATAACTTCGGCTTCAAAATCAAGAATGCGGGTCTTCAAATCTTGAATTGTCTTTTGTCGCGCAAGCATTCCCGGTGCGACCCAGCGCTGGATTCGTCGTTTGTAGGATTTGGCACGCTGGAGCTGAATTTGGAGTTCATTGTTCCGACTCGAAAGTTCACTACCTTCTAGTCGCGCCAAATTAAGTTCATCGTTGATTCTCTGCGCTTTATTTTCATTCGCGTAGTTCTTTTCCGAGATCGAGCGATCTTTTTCACGCAATATTTCGACTTGTGCTTGCAGAGCGGCGCGCATGCGTTCGGAATCTGAAATTTGATTTTCTAAATCAATGATTTGTTGTTCAAGTTGACCTCCTCGGCGGAGGTGCACTTTTAGTCGGCTTGCTAGATCTTCAGAATAGTCGATCAACGTTTCGACCGTCGCAGTGTGCAACACGCGAGCCGGCAGATTCTCGAGCTTCGGCGCTGGAGGAATCTGATGAGGTAAAGGGATATTCAATATGGAAGGAAACTGATTACTTTCGGCATCGAATAAATTCAGATCCAAGTTTGGCCTCCTCTTCATCCTTGAAGAGCTTGTGAATTCAGGCTCTCAGGCGAGTCGAGTCTGGTCAACGAGACTGAGGTCTTGATCCAAGACGTCGGTCCAGTAAAGCGTCTCGAACCTAGACGTCGGTCAAGTTGAACACGGGATAATCCGATAGAAAAGACAATGGGCCAGGCAAAAACCGTTAAATCCGAGTTGATCGAAACTGCGGAAAAATCTCAAAAAGAGGAAGTGATTTCATCAATGAAATCACAGATGCGAGCGAGTATTTCCTCTGCTGCGGGCTCTGTGGGTCCCAATGGAAGTTTGCGGCAATCCATTCTGACGGCTGTGGTGGAAGAAAAATATGATACTGCGATCACTCGCCTCCAGGAGTACGTTGATTCGAAACCTGAGTTTCCGGACTTTCGCGAGCGTTGTATTCGCTATTCTGAATACGGAGTTGAATTAATTCATGCCATTCGAACGAAGCGAAGTTTTCCTGGATGGAATGCGCTTAACATGTCGAAACAGAAAGAACTATTTGAGCGCGCGCTTCATCATTTTGAGGATTTAAAGGCAACTTTGACGAAAATCGAAGTTGTTGAAAAAGAAGTACGAATGGAAGATGTCAGATCGACGGTCTGGGTTGTTAAGTCCGTTGTTTATGCGATTTCAGCACTGTTGCTTTTCGTTTTTCTAAGAGAGATGACGGGCGGCGTACTACCCGCTGCGTATACTGTTCTAGAGTCGTCGACGAGTTCAGTCGTCGACTTCGCTTTTGATAAACTCAATCTATAGCTGAAGAGTTCAATTCAAGGTATTTCGAGCCGCATTCAATACCGGGATTGATGAACCTGCTGGCAAGAGCTTGCCGTTAACAAAGATGGCGGGTGTACCCCGCAAACTCAGTCCAGATCCTAGTCGTGCCTGCGCTTCTACAGCAGACTTTGCTTCTGTCGAATCAGCGCACTCTTTTAGTTTGTCTGGAGCGACGCCAATCTGAGTGGCGATAGAATCCAGAGACGAACGAATTTTTTCGGCGGATTTCCATTCCTCGAATCGTTCAAATATCGCATCGTGGGCTTCCCAGCCTTTTTGGCCGTTCTTTCGGGCGCACCAAACGGTTCTTGCGAGTAAGCACGAAGCTCCGTTTGGTTGCTGGATCGAGGTATTGCATTCGCCGTCGAGTGGCCAAGAATAGAATTCAAGTCGGACGTCCGAGTGCGCATTTACGAACGCTTTTATGGGTGCGGAGGCGAGTTTGCAATGTATGCAGCGGAAGTCTGCAAACTCAGTAATCACCATTCTTGCTTTGTCGGCCTCTGCGCCTAACGTCAGAGGATCAGCATTGGTGATTTCGATTTTTGGATTTTGATTCCATTCAAGAATAGCGGCCTTTGCCATGGCCTGGCCTTGGTTATCTGAATATCCGCTTCGAAACTGGTCATTCAAGATGAACGCGGAGACTGCAAAGGCGACCGTCACCCAAATGAATGACATTTGAAATTTGGGCACCCAATCTTGTCTGTAACCTAAGTAAGCGCCAATTCCTGTGATAAGCGAAAGGGCATAGGTCACAAAACAGAAAGGACAAATCGTTTCCAGAAATGCAAGCGACACAACGGCCATAACGACGCTTGCTAGAACGAGTGCGCCGGTGACTGCAAATAGGGAAGTTCGATTGCCTGAACGCTCATTTTCCTCTGCTACCAGATCCCAGCCGGCAAAAGCGAGGTAGGCGAGATTGGCAAGCATTCCCCAAAGTGCCATCGGTACGCCGAAAAGTTCGGACCAAGAGCTTGCGCTAGCGGCCGAACAGGAAAATTTAGCGGAAATATCGCAAAGCAATTGCCCGGTAACTTCACCATAGCGGAGATCGTAATGACTTTTCAAAAGGTAACCGTGAATTGCGACGGCCATCACTGCGGCCCCGGAAGCAACTAGCTTCAAGGTTTTGGTATTGCGGTTGATTGATGCAGTTTTGGGCATGTTCATCACTCCCTCTCTCTTCAGGACCTAATAAGACCGGATTCAGTGGTTGATGGCAAGGCTTTCAATCTTCACAATAAACAGTATGGATCGAGATTGGTTAAAGGCGCGTCGAGCGCTATTGAAATCGGTAAAAGATGATGTGCGGCACCGTTTGGGAAAGCTTCCCGAGGAGCTCGTTTCCTATGAATCCGAAGCAAAAAAAATGGCCAGGGGGCGTTTTCGGATTTCATCAAAATCTGAAATTATTGCTGAAGTAGAGTCGGCTGATCTTGTGTATGGAGGGGATTTTCATGCTCATGGACCCGCGCAGCGAACGCATTTCAAAATATTGAGACATTTGGCGCCAGAGCGGCCGGTGGTCTTGGCTCTGGAGTGCTTTGACTTTCGCTGCCAAAAGTTCATCGATTTGTTTTTGGCGGGACGACTGGATGTTGAGAAGTTAAAGAAACGCGTGAAGTGGGATGAGCAATGGGGTTTCCCGTTTGAGAATTATAGGTCCTTGATTGAACTGGCGCGTCGAAGAGGTTGGAGAATTCAGGCGATAGGTTTACCCGCTGACTTGACTGCGGGTGCCGGAGGGTTGGATCGCCAAGACCAGATGACCGCGAAAATAATAAAGAAAACGATGCTCAATTCGCCCAATGCGCTGATTTATATATTGATCGGTGAACTGCATTTGACCCATCTGCCGGAGAAGGTTCGAAAGGAGTTTCGAGCTCCGCGAAAGCTGCGGGAGGTGGCGATCCATATCAATACCGAATCTGTTTATTTTCAGCTGGCTGCCAAAGGTCTTGAGCATTCAGTGGATGTCATTCGCTACGGCGGCAACGCTAAAAAAGATCGTGTAAATTCCAAGAGTCTTCATAAGTCACTCAACAAGACACCTTACCTGACGCGATTTTGCGTACTGAGTTCTCCACCATGGGTTCCGTGGCAGAGCTATCTGTTGCATTTAGATAAATCGATGGAGCTTGAGTGGACAGACTCCGGCGAGACTGAGGAGGATTTTGATCCAACTGATCATGTCAAACGGCTGGCTAGTTGGATTGCTTCGGATTTGGGTTTTTCTTTGAAAACAGATTCGTTGTCGGACTTAGCAGTATATTCGGCTTCTGACGCCAAGCTATGGCGAAAAATTGAATCAACACATGAAGGGAATGCCCGAGAATTTGCTAGGCGATTGATGGTCAAGGGTTATAGTTTTATGCTTCCGTCGGCCGGTGTTGGATGCTTAGCGCAAATGACGGTCAATCATGCAGCCCATCTTGCAAGTGAGTATTTGCAGATGAAAGTCAGCGGCCGGAAACGAGAGCTGTGGCGTTTTCCAAAAGATTTTCAAGGTGCGATTTTGGTTGAAGCGCTTTCGTATTTCGGCTCGAAGCAAGTAAACCACAAGCGCCAGGCTGAAACTTTTTCTGATCTCCGAACCGAGTTGCAGACGATTCAACCTACAGACGAAGGTCGAGATGCGCTTCGATTAGCGCTTGATCAACGAATGTCTGAGCTGGTGTACTTTCACCAGGGTCGAAAACGAAAATCTTTAGTGAAACCAGCGAAGTCTGCCAGCTATCTCGAAGCGGCTTTGATTTTGGGACGCATGATGGGCGAGCGCCTATATGTTGCATACCTGGCTCGAAAGATTTCAAAAAGAGAGATTGTTCGACTTTTCAAGACAGATGTCTTGGCGCGAGATTTTAGTCGGGAGTATGATGAGACTGTGTACCGACTGGCGCGAGTTGTAGGAACAGAAATCGCGCCAGGAGGAGTACTTCCATCAAGGACGCGGCGGGAGCGGATCTAGCCGCAGAAGGAGACAAGGATGTCTCGAGTGACAGCTTGGTATGTGAGTCACGGATCAGGAACATCGGCGCTAGGTCCGTTTGCAACGGACCTAGTTCGGGCAATGTTGCGTGATGGACAGCTGGGTCCGATGGATCTCGTTTATCGAGAAGGTGAATCAGAGTGGCGCCCCGCTTCAATGTTTGCCGAGCTAAGAAATGTTTCAAAGTCGTCCTCAAGTTCAAAGCAGTCGGCACTTTTTGAAATCAAATCATCCGATTCCGAAATTTCAGAGAAAAACGACGCTCGCGGATCTTTGTCCAGCGGCGATGAAGAAGTCGACTTTGCGTGGATTTTGCTGCGTCCTCACTCGAGCACTTACTTGCAAGAAGGCCCGTTCAAAACCGAATTTATCCGCGAAGGTTTAAAAAAAGGAAATTTCCAGTTTAGTCAGTACGCTTGGCATGTGGGGATGCCGCAGTGGATGCGAATTGGTGACTTAAGTGAGTTTGATCGACGGTCTACTCCGCGAGACACGGCGCCGCACATTCCGCCTCCGCTTCCTGACCCGATTTCCGCCGTTTTGCTAGAGGACGATGGAGATTTTGAAAGTGAAGAATTTCACGTCAACTTGAAGCCATCCAAGTTTGATGCCACGCCGACTGATCCAATGATGCTCTTTAGCGCCGGTAAAGAATCCGTTGCTGTCGGCGGTGCAGCCGCTAAAATTTTTGAACCAAGCTCGCAAGATTTGGCCCGAGTGCCGTGGGAGGAAAGAATTCCTGCCGCCGGAGATCAAAGTGTTGTTGCTCAAGCCGTCGAACTCATCGATGACGAATCGAGTTTCGCCGGATATCCAGAGCATGAGTCCGTCGATAATGACGAAGTAGTGGAAGCGCATTTGGACAGTTATACGCCTCAGCCGTTTATTCCATCGGCTGTGCCGGTTGCCGTTCGCGAGGAAGATGGCTGGGAAAAATGGGGAAGATATGCGGCCGCGGTCTGCATGGGGGCCGTCACAGCTGTGTTTTCTGGACATTTATTGACCTATGAAAGCTCGGCAAGTGCGGCGCATTTGCGCCGATCGGCAGAGCGCGCGCAGATTGGGACCTCCGCAAGTCCGAAGAAAAGTGTTGACGCTCCGGCGGAGATTGAACCTCTGGAGCCGACGATCACCTTAACGGTTCCACCAGTTGTTCCATCGCAGGCTCAGGACGCGGTTCCGGTTTCGCAAACCAGTGGCAATGGTAATGATACTGGTATTGATATGGGTGACCCAATGGCAGGTCCAGAAGGAGGGCTTCCAAGTTCTCCCTTGGTTGCAGAGCCCGTCATCGCCCCGTCGCCTGCAATTGTGCCAGCCCCGCGTGCGCAAATTGCGATGAGCGGTAACAACAGCAGCCTTGAAGCTTCCATAGTTGGGCTCAAATTGACGTCTCCTGATGCGCAAGTGCTGTTCCAAGGTGCGTTTCCGACGGGCCAACCGTTGGTCGTTACATTCCGTGGCCGGCTGGGTGAAGTGTTGTCGAAGTTGAACGTTAGAAAAACTATCACGATCAATAGATCGGGTGCTGAAATCCCGTCGGTTAAACTTAAGGAGATTGGCCTTCCCGATGGCGCCTACACAGTTGAAGTGTCGGCAGGCAAAACCCAGTTGAAGAGCGATTTGTTTTTAGGAAAACGGGATGCGAGATTTCTTGATCGCTTAGAAGCGCATCTGCGCGAAAGCTCATTCGAACTTCAAGCACAGAAAAAAGTCCTGTTCTATGCGGCGCAAGAGTTAGATTCGCTGGCGCGAGATCTAGGCCTGAACTACGGGCAGTTGCGAAGTAAGCCAGAGATGTGGACCAAGTTTTATCTGAAGTGGAAAACCAAAGTTTCGGCGGTCGAGAGATCGATTGCTGAGGTTTCCAATCGCGCGATCGAAGACCAGGCATACCCAGAAGAGGCGGTAAGGCTTTCCAGTCTTCTTGCTTCGCTGAAAGAAACGTCAGGTATGTTTGAGCAAGGAGTGGGAGCCCAGCGTGACGTTGCAAGCGATTCGCTAACCGATTTAATCTCGGAGCTTGCGCGTCAAAAAGAAGAGATTGGAAGTGCGACATCTCGTGGAGTGCCTGAGGCCGGAAAGGGCGCCTCTCCAGCTACATCGACGGGTGCTACTTCAAAAGCTCTTTAAAGTCTTTTCCTGGCTTAAATTTAGGCACCTTGGCGGCCGGAATCACAAGTTTGGTTCCAGTTTTTGGGTTTCTTCCTGTACGAGACCTTCGCGAGGTCATGGAGAACGTCCCGAAGCCAACAAGTTTGACCTCGTCGCCCTTTGCCACAGTCTTTGAAATGATCTCAAGAGCGGCATCAATCACGCCCTCCGACTGAACCTTCGTAAGCTTTGTTTTCGTTGCAACTTTTTCGATGAGCTCAGCTTTGTTCACTTACGGGCCCCCCTCGCAAGAACTGAAGCGCTGTATTTAGGTTCGGTCTGGTTTATCGTCAAGGCTTCTGATATTTTATCAAGTATGCTGCGACAGCTTCGACAACAAACCGCCGAATTTTTAACTAACGAGTTGCGAAATCTCTTGCCGACCGAATTTTCGGGAGAAATTTCGCAATCTAAACTTGAGCTTGTTTTGGAACAGCCAAAAAGTCTCGATCACGGGCATTTGGCTTTTCCAGTTTTTCCTCTAGCTAAAATTATGCGCCAACCACCTCCGGCGATTGCGGCTAAAATTGCAATGCATCTGCAAGAAGTGATCGCAAAAGGTGCAAACGCGCAATCGAGTTCACTTGGTCTCGAGCGCGTGCTGCCTGCTGGTGGATATGTCAATTTGACGTTTCGAAATGATTTGTTTCAGGCTCGTTTATTTAAATCCATCCTCGAGGATGGCGAAAAATTGGGCTACGCAAGCACGGGGAAGGGTAAGCGAATTGTTATCGATTATTCATCTCCTAACGTTGCGAAACCGATGCACGTCGGCACCCTTCGAGCGACCGTCATCGGACAAGCCATTCGCAACATCGCTGAAACTCAAGGCTACGAAGTTATCGGATTAAATCACCTTGGCGACTGGGGTGTTCAGTTTGGAAAATTGGCGTGGGCCTACCGCAAGTGGGGCCATGAGTATGACTTTAAGGGAGCTCCATTCCAAAGTCTGTTTGATCTTTATGTGCGCTTTCACGACGAAGCGACAAAGGATCCAGCATTGGATGCGGAAGGTTCGCTGGTCTTTAAGCGGCTCGAGCAGGGCGATAAAGAGATTGAAAAAATTTGGAAAATGTTTGTCGATATCACTTTAGTGGAAGACCAAAAGCTTTGGGATCTACTCGGTGTGAAGCACGATTTGGTTCGCGGGGAATCTTTCTACAACGATCGATTGAAATCAGTTGAAGACCTGCTTGAAAAAAAGGGGCTTTTGACTGCTAGCGAAGGTGCGATGGTTGTTCACCTCGGCGATGAAATGCCGCCGTGTTTGATTCGAAAAAGTGACGGTGCATCCCTTTACGCAACTCGTGATTTGGCGTCGGCGATTTACCGTAAGAACGAATTGAAAGCAGACCTTTGTCTTTATGTCGTCGGGGTCGATCAGACTCTCCACTTTAAGCAAGTCTTCAAAGTGTTGGAGATGTCGGGCTTTGATTGGGCCAGGGAATGTCATCATATTAGTTTTGGACTTTATCGTTTCAAAGATGGCGTTAAGATGTCGACACGAAAAGGAAATGTCATTTTTCTGGAAGATATTTTAAAGCAGGCGATCGAAAGAACGGCGGAAGTGATCGCGACCAAAAATCCTGGATTAAGCAGCGAAGAGCGCGCCAAGATCGCGCAGGACGTCGGTGTCGGCGCTGTGATATTTGGTGATTTGGTTTTTGATAGAGTTAAGAACGTTGAGTTTGATTGGGATCGAATTTTGAGTTTCGAAGGCGATAGCGGTCCCTATGTTCAATACATGCATGTCCGTTGTCAGAGCCTTTTGCGCAAGTTCGGGAGGGTCCCTAACTTAAGTCAGGTTTCTCCGTTGATTGAAAAAGATGAACGTGAGCTTGTGCGTCTATTGATGTCCTACGACGAAACATTGGAAGCTTCGTTTCGCGGATTTAAACCAAACATTTTGGCTCAATATCTGCTTGAGGTCTGCGGTGTATTCTCGCGGTTCTACCATAATAATCGAATCCTCGGTGAAGCGAGAGACCTCGAGGAATCCCGTATGGCCTTGGTGGCGGCAACTCAAGCAGTGCTAAAGCAGGGGCTAAATAAGCTTTCGATTCAAGCGCCCGACTATATGTAGCCATTGGTCGAGGTGCGGCTGGCAGAAAGCACATCTCATTTTGAGGCGTGCTTAGCCAGCTCAATTTTGCCGTCCAAATTGCCGATAAAGGCAATGGAATGAAGCGTCTTTCACCAGCACTTTTTTCGTCGGTTATTTTGCTGATCTGCCTTGGGCTTATCGGTTTGCGTGCGGCTGTTTCGAAAGACGATACAGAAGCGCAAGCGCTGAGATCTCGACTGGCAATGGCAGAGAAAGAAACAGCTGAAGCTAGATTTCGCGAGCGCTTAGCGCTGGAAGAAAATCGAGAAACTCGCGAAGTCGTCGCTAAGCAACTTCCCGGAGTTTTAAAGGGCGTCCCATCGGACTCGCGATCTTATCAAATACGAACTGTTGCGAGCGTTATCAATTCGACCTCTAAACATTTGAAAATTGAACGTGCATCAAGCCTTCTTGAGCGAGCGAAAGAAGAATTTCGACTTCGCAATTACGAGGAATCAAACTTACGTTTGGAAGCGCTTTTAAATTCTTATCCGGACTCCTTGCACGGCCCAGAAGCACGATTTCTTTTGGTGGAAGGCTACTTTCAGTCGAAAGACTTCGAGGCGTGCATTGAAATTGTTGAGCAAATGATTCGCCTCTATCCAGAGAGCGAGCTTACTGGTTTTGCGCTTCTGCGCTTGGGTAAGATCTACGAGGGAAGAGATCGAATTGAAGACGCTGCCGAAATTTATCGGTCAGTGGTCTTTAACTTTACTCAAGCAGAACTCAAGCGGCAGGCTGAAGTTTCACTTAAGGCAGTCGAGCTATGACGCGGACGCCTTTCCAGAAATTGATTTTCCTGTTTGGTTTTTTTTTAGGATTCACCATAGAAGTCCAAGTGGAGGCCGCAGAACGAGTTCAGCTTCGGCCGATTGAAGTAGTAGCCGAACGTTTAATCAAGACATCCTCTGCAGTTCTTGAAGAACCAGCAAAATGCTTGGATCAAGAAGCTAGTGTTTGTGCAATTCGTGTCGGACACAGTCGAAAATTAACCATCGGACAAACGGGAAGTCGCGAACTAGTTTTTGGCGATGGCGCCATCGCCATTAGGCTAGCGCCAGATCGCTTTCGATTGATTGAAGGGTTCGTCCGCGTTCGTGGAGAAGGTCTGACGACCGTCGAGATCACTTCGCGCACGTCGATCACCGTTTCTGGCGAAGCATTTGTCGAAAGATTTGGGGATTCCGTCACGGTGACGAACACAGGTGCAAGAAGAGTCGTTTTGAAAACCGTCGGAGAAGAGGGCGGGCTAATCGCATCTGGTCTAGAGATTTACTTTGATCGCCCAGATGTTCGTACAGGAGAAATCGAGTCCGGGGCCCCCTTACCACTTGATCTAGAACGGCAGGTGGTCCGAGAGGCGAAACTACACGATGGATCAAAAGAGTCGTTCCAAGCCCGCGTCGGAATTCTTCTAGCGCTAAGAAAACAAGCGGCATTTAAAGCTGCAGAAATTCACGAAGAAATCGTCAATAGAAAACTTGCTTCTATCGAATCGGCTAGGCAGGAGCGCATTCGAAATGCGCAAATTCAGGAAGCTCGCGATCGTGAACTTCGTGCGATGTTTCGCCGAAAAGTTTTAAACGTCGAGTAATTCCTCCTCGACCTAGGTCGAAAGACGAAATCATAATATGGCAAGTCATCTACCTATCCCATTAAGTTTGCTATCCTGAAGAAGTGATTTTCAGTGTCGTATTCTCATGGAGGAGAAGACATGTCTTCAGTTGGATCCGCTGACAAGCGTTCGCAGCAGGATGAAGCACTTCGTCGCGCTCGCGAAACCTATCAAGATAAAGAAGTTGATCAAGCAAAGAAGCACTCTCAAGACTTAAAACGTCTTACAGAGGTTCACCAATCTGAACTTCGGGAAATGGAAGAAGCGCACACGCGGCAAATGGAGGACTTGAAAGTTCGTACCCGCGAAGCAATCTCCGCCAGAGATATGCGCTATCAAAAAGAAATTGAAGACCTCCGGTCTATGCATCAGAACCAGGCCCGAAGATCAGCCCAAGAGGCCGACATAAAGCAAAAGCAGACGCAAGAGTTCATGAAAGGTCAGCTGCAAACCACCGTAGCTATTAAAGATCGGCAATCTGAGGAGCAAAAAGCTCAGTACGAAGCTCAACTTGGGGATAAGACAAAGCGCTTCACGGAAGGTTTAGACGAAAATCGTCAGATGGCCAAAAAGTCCATCGATTCTGAAAAGCAAAAGCTGGCCGAGTCTCATAAAAGAGAAGTCGATGCCATCGTTCAAGACCGAAACCGACAAATCGATCAAAGTCAGCGCTCGTTCCATTCTTTGAGAAAAACGAAAGAACAGCAGATTAAGAACTTGGAAGAAGCCTCTCGCCAGAATCAAGACCGACTTTCCCAAGCTCATATGTTGACACTGCGCGAGCAGGCGGCAGATCACGATAGTGGCTTGACCCGCGCTCGGGCCGGTCTATCAGAGGGCCTGCAGCAAAATAGAACCCGCTATGAAAAAGCGCTGGAAGAAAATGTCGATCGTTCCTCGATGAATTCGGAAGCGTTTAAAAGTTCAATTCAAGACAGGATTGATAACCGAATCAATGTTCGGGAAGCGGAAAATAGAACGCTGAAAAACGATCTCAACCGGCAAAAAGCTGACCTTCTAAATCAAAAAAATCGGGAAGTGGCCAATGTACGGTCGGCCATGGGCGAAAATGTCGATCAGCTTGAAAAAGCTCGCGTTGCGACTGTTGAAGCTTCGAACACGCGAAATGCTAAAGTCATTAAAAATGTGGTCGAAGAAAAAGATCAGCACCTGATGAAAACTAATCGCCTTTTCCAAGACAAAATAATGGTCGAGAAGTCCAAAGCTGACGAACATCTTGGAAACACCAAACTTGGTTATGAGCGCGAACTGGCGATGAAGGATTTGCAAGCAAATACCCGAGAAGAAAGAATCAAAGGGATTAACCAGAGAGAAGAAGAATACTTAAAAACTTTTTATAGCGAATCCCTCAATGCAAATCGAGACAATTTCGAGACGTCCCTAATGGAAATTCGGGATAAAAACAAGCGCGATCAGGACTTAATTTTTCAAAATTTTTCTAAGCAATCCACAGAACGCGAAGTCAAATTTCAGGCAAAGCTAACCGAACTGAACGACCGCCACCAAGAGCAGTTGCAAAAGATTAAAGCTGAGCAAGCCAATGTGATGAAAAGCCAGGTGAATATTTCGGCTAAAGAAAAGAAAGTGATTGTCGAGCAAAAGAACGTCGAAATGCAGCGCCAAGCGGCCCAATTTGAAAATCGTATTGCAAAATTAGAAGAGACGCATCGCCGCGAAGTAGAGTCTCTTAATCGACGTCACGAGGAATCTCTTGTAAGTATGACCCGAGCAAAACCTAAGGCTTAAGGGGTACCGAGAGATGTTAGCAGACCGAAGGACTAAAATTGTCGCGACTATTGGGCCGGCAGTTCGTGGAAAAGAAAACTTACGAAAAGCGATTGCTTCCGGAATGAATGTTGCGCGCCTCAACTTCTCCCACGGAAATCATGCCGACCACTTGCAGGTTATTCAAGACCTTAGGGCGCTTTCAGAGGAAATGCGGGCGCCGCTGACCGTTCTTCAGGATCTACAGGGTCCTAAGATTCGAGTTGGACGATTTGAAAATGGTGCCATTGAGATCGAAGAAGGCGAACAGGTCGTCATCACCGTTCGGGATGTGCTAGGAAAAAAAGGCCTGATTCCATCGGATTTCAAGGCTCTTCCGCAAAGCTGTCAGCCAGGCGGACGGATCATGTTAGATGACGGTCTGCTAGAGTTAAAGATAGATAAAGTCACGACAGACGAAGTTCATTGCACAGTTATCTACGGCGGCGTTTTGAAGGATCGCAAAGGTATGAACGTACCAGGCGGAGAGCTGTCGGTGGATTGTCTGACGCCAAAAGACATGGCCGATCTTGAGTTTGGCCTCAAGCATGACGTGGATTACATCGCATTGAGTTTTGTTAGGCACGGAGATGATATCCGGAAATTGCGCGAACTGATACAGGCCAAGGGGTCGACTGCTAGAATCGTTGCGAAGATTGAGATGCTTGAGGCGATCGACAACCTCGAAGAAATCGTTCGACTGTCGGATGGCGTGATGGTTGCCCGTGGGGATCTTGCCGTTGAAATAGGCCAAACTCGACTGCCGCAGATTCAAAAGCAGATCGTGAAACTTTGCAATTCTATTGGCCGTCCCGTTATCACTGCTACCCAAATGTTGGACTCGATGACCGAGAATCCGAGGCCAACCCGCGCCGAAATCACTGATGTTGCGAATGCGGTTTTGGACGGATCCGATGCGCTGATGCTGTCGGCTGAATCAGCAAGCGGGAAATTTCCGTTTCGCTGCATTCAGACAATGCACGACATCATTCTCGAGGTTGAACGCAACGGCGACTATTTCTACGATATGCGGATGGATGAGCAGTTCTCCTCCGTGGCTGATGGAATAGGTGCAGCAAGCGCGCTGACGGCATTAAAGTTAAACGCCACGGCGATTGTTTGCCTAACGACTTCAGGAAAAACGGCCACGATTATTTCAGGCTATCGACCCAAAGCTCGCATCATCGCAGTGACCCATATTTTGCCAACGTTGAATAGAATCGAGCTTGTATGGGGGATACAAACTTTGAAAATTGACCCCTACAAGTCCTCTGAAGAAGCCATGCAACAGATTGAAAAAATGCTGCTCGAATATGGACTGGTAAAACCGGGCGATAAAGTCATTCTGACTTTAGGAGTGCCGGTACTCGAACGGGGCACAACAAACGCGCTTCGCGTTTATACGATTGAACGTGAAGACTTTCATCGTCTTCCTGAGGCGGAGCTACCGACTCGATGTAGGACAATTTAAGTCCGCGTGATCTTTCTGCAAGCGTGGATCAGTTCCCAGTAGGGAAACTGTGTTTCAAGATCGGCGAGATTGAACGACATCGCGAGCGCGCCGTCGAGGGAGAACTTTTCGCCGACAAGCTTCTTTTCTCCTAGGGAATTGACATCGTCGACGTTGAACAGCGAACCAAGATCTCGCATCGAATCATTCTGCATTTGGGTGAGATTGAGTTTTATCTCGCCTTTTTCGTTGGCTTTTCCTTTGCGACCGTAAAACAAAAGTGCCTTCACGGTTTTCATTTCTTTTTCTTCAATCGAAGTGCGTTTGTCTTCACTCTTGAATAAAAAGTCATTGTAGAAGTCGACAAAACGAACGAGGAAGTCGGGATTAAAGACGGTGATTCGCTGTTTGCCTTCGCCAAGATCCTCGATTTTTAGATGGCCAAGACCCTGCAGTACTTCCATGAGGGTCTGCATCTTATTTGTAGGCTGCTGGAAAATTTGAATTGTGTATTTCCTGAGGGTTCCTGGAGGCACGAGGGTCGCGCCATCAGGTGACTTCTCGCCGTAGATTTTTGCCACTGTCGCGAGGATTGCACAAAGGCGTGTTACTGTGTGTGGTGGAAAAACAGCATTCGACTCTTCATCTGACTTTTCGAGTGATTTGATTTTTTGATTGGCATTACGCAAATGGTTATTAACAGTTCGCATGATCGCTTTCGACCATTCTGGAAAAGTCTTGAACTGCGCATTCAAAGCTTTGAAGGGGAGTTCAATCACCGCGGTGTCAGCCAATGCCCGCGCAGACGCAGATCTCGGCTTCTGGTCAAAAAACGCCATTTCGCCAAGCATATCGCCCGGACCCAGTTCGGCGAGTGTGATTTCGGAATTTCCTTTTGATTTTAGAATTCCAAGTTTTCCGGACTTGATCACATACATTGCTAGCGAAGGATCGCCTTCGCGAAACAGATACTCGCCTTTTTTAACAATTCGCGGGTCACCCAAAGCGTCTGGCTCCTAGTTTCCCTATGATAGCAGCGAGAACTTCTAAAATGGCAGCAGCGAGAAGCTAATGTGAGACATAGATAGACCTAAGGCTTGAATTCCAGATCGGCGCGCATCAGACGGCCAGAATCAGTTCCAAAGTAAATTTCGCCGCTCGGTGTTTCACCGACGGATCTGATTCGCTCTCCCAGATTATCAAACACGCGGGTTTCCGTAGCAGCCGAATAGTTGGAGGGCTCTTTTTTCAATGAAACGATATTTAAATGCTGAAGCACCAACGCGCCAATTAGGAGATGGTCTTTCAGTTTTGGATATTTCTTGCCAGAGTAAAAGTGCAGCGAACTAGGAGCGATAGATGGAACATAATACTTCACAGGATCCTGAATCCCGTCTTTAACAGGCTTGCTACTGATCGACGGACCCCAGTATTCGCGACCATAAGAAACTAGCGGCCAACCATAGTTGAGTGTCGGTTTCACATGATTGATCTCATCGCCGCCCCGTGGTCCGTGTTCGACGACAAACAGATCACTAGTGGACGGATGGATTGCTATGCCTTGCGGATTGCGGTGGCCAAAACTGTGAATCTCAATCAAAGCGCCGGGAATCACTGGAGCACCGTTAAAGGGAGTGCCATCCAGTTTTAAGCGGAGTACCTTTCCCCAGTGTTGTTTTAGGTCTTGAGCGCGCTCGCGTTCGTTTCTCTCGCCGAGGGAAAGGTAGAGTGAACTGTCTTTGTCGATTTTGTCGATTTTGTCGATAGCAATCCGCGAACCAAAATGTTGACCCGAATCGACAGCCGGCTGAGCTTCAAATATCCGCTTTAGATTTTCTAGTCGGCCTGTGCTTGAGTTTCCTACCCATTCACCTCGGAATAAGCCGGTTGTCTGTCCCTCGTCTCGTTCAGCTTCGGTGCCTTTTTCAGGTCGTACAGAAGCCGTCAAATAGATCCAGGTCTTCGAATTCGCTCGGTGAATTCTAAGATCCAACAATCCGCCTTGGCCCAAGGCGATCACTGGTGGCGCGCCAGGGATCTGTCTTATTGCTTTAGTCTTTAGGTTGAGGTGATGAATTTCACCCGACCTCAAAGTCAAAAGGGCGTGATCCTCATCGAGAAAGTCAAAACCCCAGATGACGTCCTTGAATTTTGAAACCTCAACAGCCTTGGCGTCGATTTTCCCTGGGTCGGCGAGTGCAGAAAATGGTTTTGAAAACAAAACTAGAACGAAGGAAACAACAACGAGGCGAGTGATCGCTTTCATGCCTAAACCTGCATCGGTTTTGCGTCGGCTGCGACTTCAACCGGCGCACCTGTAGCTTTGATGATCGCTTCTGGAGTCAGATCTGGAGCCCATTCAATCAGGCGAAAACCTCGGCCTTTTATGACATCCAATACACCAAAGTCAGAAACAATACGGTCAATGCAGTTTTGTCCGGTCAATGGAAGAGTGCATTTTTTTAGAATTTTATGCGAGCCATCTTTCGCGACATGTTCCATCGCCACAATAACTCTTCTCGCACCGGCAACCAAATCCATGGCGCCGCCCATTCCTTTGACCATCTTTCCTGGAATCATCCAGTTGGCAATTGATCCATCTTGGTCCACTTGCATAGCGCCGAGAACCGTTAGATCAATGTGGCCACCGCGAATCATTGCAAAACTATCCGCACTTGAAAAGAAAGAGGCGCCTTTGACCGCAGTGACGGTTTGCTTACCGGCGTTGATCAGGTCGGCGTCGACCTCCGTTTCAAGTGGAAACTGGCCCATGCCAAGAAGTCCATTTTCACTTTGCAGCATGACATTCATGGACTCGGGAATAAAATTAGCGACCAAAGTTGGAATTCCAATTCCAAGGTTCACACAAAATCCCGATTGAACTTCTTTTGAAATACGCTTCGCGATTTGATCTCGTGAAAGTGGCATGAGCGGTTTCCTTCTATTTCAGTCGGGTCGTTCGTTGTTCGATTCGTTTCTCAAGTTTTTGCGCTTTGATGATTCGTTGAACATACACTCCGGGAGTGTGGATCTGATCGGGATCCAATTCACCGACGGGAACGATTTCTTCAACTTCCGCAATCGTGATTTTACCGGCGGTTGCCATCATAGGATTAAAGTTACGAGCAGTTTTACGATAAACGAGGTTGCCGAACGTGTCCGCTTTCCAGGCTCTAACGAGTGCGAATTCGCCGGTAATTCCTCGCTCCATAACATATGGTCGACCGTCGAACTCACGAACGTCTTTGCCTTCGGCGACAAGAGTTCCCACACCAGTAGGTGTGTAGAACGCCGGAATTCCTGCTCCGCCGGCACGCACGCGTTCGGCCAGTGTTCCCTGAGGGCAAAACTCGAGTTCGAGTTCGCCGGACAAATAAAGTTTTTCGAATGTCGCGTTTTCGCCAACGTAGCTAGAAACCATTTTTTTAATTTGTCGGGTGTGCAAAAGAAGACCTAGGCCGAAGTCATCAATTCCCGCATTATTTGAAACGCAGGTAAGCCCCTTCACTCCGCTATCGCGAAGTGCAAGTATTAAGTTCTCTGGAATTCCGCATAGGCCAAAGCCTCCCACAAGTATGGTCATTCCATCTTTGACACCTTGAAGGGCTTGAGCCGCATCGGTGTAAATCTTTGTTGCCATTTTAAACTCGTTCCACGATGAGAGCAACGGCTTCGCCACCGCCGATACAGAGGGTCGCCAAACCATAGCGCTTTTGATGCAAATGCAGGGCATGGACGAGAGTTGTTAAAATTCGTGCGCCCGACGCCCCGATCGGGTGACCGATTGCAACAGCACCGCCGTGTACATTCACTTTTTCGCTCGATAATTTAAGGTCTTTCATCGCCACCATTGTTACAGCAGCAAAAGCTTCGTTAATTTCGAATAAATCAATCTGGTTCATTTCGAGTCCGGCGGCCTTGACAGCTTTCAGCATGGCTCCCGCAGGAGCTGTTGTGAACCATTTCGGATCATGGGCATGGGTTGCATAGCTGATAATTTTCGCGAGAGGTTTTGATCCTTGGGCTTTCATTGCAACTTCGCTCATCAACACTAGCGCTGCCGCGCCGTCATTGATTTTTGATGCATTGGCCGCTGTGATGGAACCGGTTTTATCGAAGGCTGGTTTCAAAGTCGGAATCTTTGAAAGGTCCGATTTCATTGGTTCTTCATCGGCATCGACTTTGATCGCACCCTTTTTAGACGCGACCTCGACAGCCGCGATTTCATTTTTAAAATAACCTTCGGCCTGCGCTTTCTGTGCTTTTTTATAGGAGGAAACTGCGAATTCATCCTGAGCTTCTCGCGAGAACGTGTTTTCCTTTACGCAGAGCTCGGCAGCCACACCCATGTGGAAATCATTGTACGGATCCCAAAGTCCGTCCGTGATCATCGAATCAACGAGATTTGTGTTTCCCATTCGAAAGCCAGTGCGGGCTTTCAGTAGTAAATGTGGCGCGAGAGTCATGTTTTCTTGGCCACCGGCAATTGCGATGTTGGTGTTACCTAATCGAATGCCGTCAGCGGCCATCATCACAGCTTTCAGACCAGATCCACATACCTTATTAATAGTGAGGCAAGGTGTTTTGTTCGGGAGTCCGGCGAACAGAGCCGCTTGCCGGGCCGGCGCCTGACCAACGCCCGCCGCGAGCACTTCACCCATGATTACTTCGTCGATCGTATCTGCTTTGAGATTCGATTTCGCCAACGCTTCTCGGATCGCGATCGCACCAAGACGCGGCGCAGGAATATCGCTGAATGCACCTTGGAAAGAACCGACGGGCGTACGGGCAGCTGCTGTAATAAAGACGGCTTGAGTGCTCATTTGATTGCTCCAATCGAAAACTCATCGAAAAATAACCGTGAAATGTTGTCGACCAAAGGTGACTCGCCGTCACCTCATGACACTTAAGGCCAAGATATGTCGGTAAAAATCAAATGCCGAAGCCCCAAAAACTTGAGACGATTCGTTTTCGTCGTTGGGCCCTTTGCAGGATGGGATTTCTTTTATGTTAAACCGAGTTCGTGCTCTATTCGTGGCTACAATTGCGATCGCGTTTGGAGGAAGTTTTTTTTCGCTCCCTGCGCTTGCTGCCAAAGAAGTCAAATTTAAGGATTATCCTTTTGAAATTTCTAAGGGCGATCGACTGGTGATCACAGGAATTCGCGGGTCGGTTAAACTCATTCATCTTCCGCCGGGTAAATCACCTGTCGTGCGGGCAAAAAAGATTCTTCCCACCGCTGCAAAGACGACTGGTTCGCAACTTTTTGAGAACCTCAGTTTTCAAGTTCGCAAAGAAGGTACCATTGTAACTGTTGAAACGAAGGGTCCTACCTCTCGCCAAGAATATATCGATGCAGCAGGGGCCAATCAGCCGGAACTCAGTTTTGAAATCGAAGCACCTTCCACGTTAGCAGAAGTTCATTTTCATTCCGGTCAGGTTATTGCCGTTGGCTGGAAAGATGGGCTGTCTGTTTCATTGATCGACGGAAAAATCAGTTCTACCGACGGTGAGGGTGTCTTGCGGGCGATTCTGACCCGCGGCGAGATCAAAGTTGATAAGCAAAAAGGCAACGTTGAAGTCGAGAATCATGGCGGAAAGGTCATGTTGTCCAACGTCGAAGGCGACGTGCGGCTCTACAGCTTTTCCGGAGATGCTACGCTGACGGCTGTGAGTGGGAAAGTGCGGTTTAGAGCAAAAGCCGGTAGCTTGAATCTGAACAAGCTCACCGGTGACTTTTTTTTTGAAAACGGTCGTGGCGGAATCTCTGGAACAGCCATCGACGGCTCTGTTCGCGGAACCACAGAAGATGGGGCAGTCAACCTACAGCTGGCGGGGGATGCTGATCTTTCTGTCGAAACAGAGGACGGCTCGGTAACCGTGAAGGCGCCCGGTGGCTCTGGAGCCTTGCTTAAACTTTCATCCGAAGATGGTCCAATTTTAGCGCCAGAGTCGGTAAGAGTGCCGAAGGTCTCGGGGCCGAAATCGGTTGTCGCGCGGCTGGACGGAGCTCCCAAAGGACAAATCATTGTGCGGTCGAAGCGCGGTGTGATTCGTATTCGGTAAAAAAGACGGTTTTGTGGCTTTGACAAATCGTGCGAATGTGGGCGAGTTTAGCCACCTATGAAAAAGCAAAAGCCTAAAGCAAAGCCAGGTTCTGCAAAGAAACCGACAGCGGTTAAAGCTGTGAAAGCTGACAAAAAAGTTCAACCTGCTGCGAAGGCGGCAAAGCCGGTCGCAAAAACGGCAAAGCCCCTCGCTGCCAAGCCTGCGGCGAAAGCTGGTGTGGTTAAAAACGTAAAAGCTCAAGTAGCGAAAATACCACCGGCAAAAAACCCAGCTGCAAAAAACGCAACGGCAAAGCCGGCCGCAGCCTTCAAAGCTGGGGCGAAAACGCCAGTCGCCAAAGGGAAAGCTAGCGACAAACCTACTGCGAAGCCTCAAGCGCTTGCGCCAGTTAAGACCGGTGCGGCCGTAAAGCCTGACTCTGCAAAGCCAGCGGCGAAGGCGGAAAAAGCCCAAAAACCAGCAGCGGATAAAGCTCAGACGGCGCCGAAAGTTACTCAGGCGAAAACTGAGCCTAAGCCGATTATTGTCGAAGAACCCGATCAGGCCGAAGACGTCGTTCTAACGGATGCAGATGGACGGCGCTATTGCCGGGTCAAGGATTGTGATCGTTTGGCTGAGGTCGATGCCTATTGCCGCTATCATTACATCCTCCTATGGAAGAACATCCAAACGCGTCGTCACATTCTTCAAGAGGGAAAGCTCGAGCGCTACATTGAAGAGCTCACTGCTCGGTACCCAGATAAGTTCCTTGAAATTCTTAAAAAGGATTTGCGCAGCGAGAAAGACTTCTTGGCGGCGATTCAAGAGCTTGAAATTGACGAGTCGGCAGTTGAAGCAGAATTTGATGACGAAGAATCGCAATCTGATCTCTTCGAAATTCAACGAGTTTCAGATTCCGGCGGCGGCGGTGCCCGGTCGGAAGAAGACGATCGCTTTTAAGAATCAATTCGCGAAGTCATAGTAAAGGCCTATAGCTGACAGGAAAGTTCGGAAACGACTTTCCTGTCTCTTTTTTTCCTCACTGCAAACAAATCATCCGGAAAGCTAAACAGGATTTCAAACGAAACTGCGCGACTGATTTTGAATTCAAGTGATCGAATCGAAAGCCCGTTCCAGCGAACACGCTTTTCAGTTGCCATTCCACCAAATCGGCTTGTTTTGGCGCCGTCCTTCCATTCGACCGAGATCATCGTCGGTTGACCGGTTTGTGCCTTTTGTTCATCAAAAGAAACGGTCGCGACTTCGCCGAGCCCCGAGGGGTCTCCAGTTTCGCACCATAGCTCGATCTCACTTGCACGCGCTGTTTCGGAAATGAACATGGACGCGACAAGTGCGCCGATGAAGACAAGAATGAGTCCGATGAAGTACAGCCGAAGAATCCGTGGCATGTGTTCTCTCCCTTGATAAGATTAATCAAGGGCAGTCATACCCAGCCGCTCTAAAACCGTGCAACCAGGCTTGTTCAAATTGAAAATTCGAAAGCGGGGAGCATCGTTGCTCTAGTGTACGTCGCTATCTTGCTGGGGTGCATCGAGGTCCATTTTCGGTTTGTACCGACCATCACGGATAGCCTGGCTGACATCCTTGGCGAGGTCCGAGTCGATTTCAGCGCGAGTCATCGCATCCGTTGACGCCTCATGATCTTCGTTGAAAAGGCCAGGAGCACCTTGACCTAGTATCCGATCTGCTTCGTCCTCAAGATGGGTGTTGACGGTCGAAAAGCGCAAGTGGACTTTGTGGTCATCAAATTCAAATTCTTCCCAAGTGTAGGGATATTCCACGTCGTCCGATTCTTCTTCGCTTAGGTGCTCGAAATGCGTTTCAAAAACACTGCCGAGGACGTCAATTCCTAAAAAAAGCTGGTCCATTGAGCTCTTATCGGCGCCCTGATCCGCTGCCATGCCTGAATTAAGATCGATAGAAACTTCAAAGTTGGTCTGCTTCAGACGGCCTTTTTCAGTGTAGCCAGCCCGCAGAATGATCTCCGTCGGATAGATGCGGCCGTCGATGAAAAAGTCGCCCTTGACACTTTCTTTGCGAAAATTTTGAGCGAAGACTTGCGCAGCTTTTTCGCGGAATTCCCGAGGAAGAGATGTCCATGTTTTCAGAGTCGATAAGCGTGGATTCATGCGTAAAAAACCTCTAGGCTCGGCGTCATATGGCTTTAACCTAATTTGACTTGGTAGAACGGTGGGGACTATAACGCGAAGCGGTTCAAAGCGAAAGGGCAAAGCTCTTTATTAGAAAGCAGAATTGTGATGATTGAGGACATTGGGCGCGGCCGGGGCGTTTATATTTCAACCTACGGCTGTCAGATGAACGAGAACGACACGGAAAGAATGCTTTCGCTTCTTGAGATGGTGAATTTTGTTCCCGTCGAGTCGCCTGAAAAGGCCACTTTGATCATTATAAACTCCTGTTCGGTCCGTGAAAAACCAGTGCATAAGGTTTGGTCGGAAGTTGGTAAATACAAGGAAATGAAGACTAAAAACCCGGATCTCAAGATCGGGGTTGGGGGCTGTGTTGCCCAGCAAGAAAAGCAGAAGCTACTGAAAGACATTCCGGTCCTCGATTTCGCGTTTGGAACAGATGCTATCGATCAGCTACCGGAAATCGTCATGCGAGCTTATCAAACTGGCGAAAAGCAACTGAGCGCTCGTTTTGAAAACGATCGTCCGTATTCGGTCGAAACTATGATTCGAAATCCTGGCGTCTCGGCTTTTGTTAACATCATGAAGGGCTGCGACAATTTCTGTACATTCTGTGTTGTACCCTTTACCCGTGGGAGAGAGCGGAGCCGGGATCTAAATGAGCTTCTTTCCGACATTCAAAAACTCGTTGCCCGCGGAGTAAAAGAAGTCACATTGCTTGGACAAAATGTAAACAGCTACAAAAGTAGCTGTGGAGCGGATTTTGGTCAACTTCTTCGGGTGTTAGCGGAAGACACCGACATTCAGCGGATTCGGTACACGACTTCACATCCAAAAGATTTTAATCAAGAGCTTGTTGATATTTCCGCTAAATACAGAAGTAAGATTTGCGACTATATTCACTTGCCCGCACAAAGCGGAAACTCGGAAGTATTAAAGAGAATGAATCGCGGTTATACGCGGGAAGAGTATCTCGACAAGGTACAAATGATTCGTGATGGAATTCCAGGTGTTGTGTTATCGACGGACCTCATCGTCGGTTTTCCCGGCGAAACTGAGGCGCAATTCATGGATACTTTTAGTCTTATCGAAGAAGTGCGCTACGAAAATATCTACGCGTTTCGCTACAGCCCGCGTCCCTTCACAAAAGCAGCTCGCTTTGAAGACCAGGTTCCAGAGGATGAAAAGCAACGGCGCTTAAAAATGCTTCTCGATCGTCAGCGCGAAATCAGTTTTGAATTAGCTAAGTCTTCGGCAGGCTTGCTTGTTGACGTTCTTTTTGAAAACAAAGCCGAGCTTGATGGTCAGATGCGCGGAAGAACATCGCAGAACAAACTTGTTTACGCGCCCGGTCCTGAAACGTTGATTGGACAGACAGCAAAGGTAAAAGTCGTGACCGCCTTTCCGTCCGTGCTTCGTGGGGAGATTCATTGAGCATGAAGTCGAAAGTCTCTCGAAAAGCGTTGTCGCCAAAGACTTTGCCGAAGAAGCTCACGAAAAAGGCGTCTAACGCACGTGCGAAAACAACCGTTGTTTCCGATCAATTTGCGGTGCAGCCGACTGTAGCGACGGGAGTCGGGGCAGTTTCTGCTTCGCTTACGGAAGCAGGTTTGGACGCACCAACGGCGGAATGGATGCCACTCATTCCATCTGGCGTGATGGTCATGCCCGGTTCCGCGAGACCAGTCTTCTTGCTTAAACATGAAGCCAGTGGCGACACGTTGCCGGTGTGGATGCATCCGCTGGATGCTTCTGTGGCTCTTCAGGAACTCGGCCAGGGTGAGCTGGGATCGCCGCATGCGGTCACCAGGCAAATTCTTGGTCGGTTAGGAATAACCCATGGTCGATGCTACTTCGTTGACCGGGTCGGACATCACCAATACGCCCTTTTGCATCTGACCACGGCTGCCGGGCTTGAACTGCCCGGAGGGGCGATTCGAGTTCGTGCGGACGAAGTCATTAGTTTCTGTTTGGCGCTCAAAGTGCTTTTTTTCAGTACAAAAGAGTTTATTGCACAGTGCCGAGTGCTGAATCAGGAACTCGAGAAACTCCAGGAGGGTCTTTTGACAGGGACTGCGGGAGAAGCGTTCCCAGATCTCGAAATTGATTCCAAGAAGACCGGCTACATGATGTAATGCCGAGGGATGAAGCCCAATCATCCCGCGCCTTGTGTGATTCCACTTCTTGGCTCTTTTCCTGAAGTTGGAGAAGGAACCTTTCTCGCCCCCACATCTGCTTTGATCGGCCAGGTTAAACTTGGGAAAAACTGTTCTGTTTGGTTTTCGACAGTTCTCCGTGGTGACGTTGGACCGATCGAAATTGGTGATGAAACAAATATTCAAGACGGATCTGTCATTCACGGCACTTTCAAAAAAGCTTTTGCGAAAATCGGTCGCCGAGTGACGATCGGGCATATGGTGACGATTCATGGATGCACCATTGGTAATCTTTGCTTGATAGGTATGGGCGCCATCATCATGGACGGAGCACATATTCCAAACAGGTCCATCGTCGGAGCAGGTAGCTTGGTGACTGAAGGTTCGACGTTCGAAGAGGGGTTGCTGATTCTGGGCCGTCCAGCAAAAGCGGTGCGTCCTCTCAACGAAAAGGAACTCGCGTTCCTTGATAAATCTGCTGACAACTATCTCATGTACAAAGACTGGTATCAGAACCCCGAAAAACATCAGGAGCGACCTTCATGAGTCTCGATAAACCCATGCTTGCACTAACCTTTGACGATATCTTGTTGGTCCCGCAGTACTCCGAAGTGATTCCATCGTCGGTCACGACGAGATCTCACTTCGCTAGAGGGATTACCCTTAACTCGCCGGTGATTTCAGCCGCGATGGACACCGTGACTGGCCACAAAATGGCGCGAGTGATGGCCCAGCAAGGTGGCCTCGGAATCATTCATAAGAATATGTCTATCGAAGAGCAGGCGATGGATGCCGAGAAAGTAAAAAAATATGAATCGGGAATGATTCGCGATCCGATCACTATCGGACCTGATAAAAAAGTTGCTGATGCGCTCGAAATCATGCGGAAGTATTCGATCTCCGGTGTACCGATCACGGTCGACATGAAGTTAGTTGGCATTTTGACAAATCGAGATCTGCGCTTTGAAACCAACACGAAGCAACTAATCAAGGATGTGATGACGAAGGAGCGCCTGGTGACGGCTGAGGTCGGAACCACTTTAGAAAAAGCAAAAGAGATTTTACAGCGCCACAGAATCGAAAAGCTTCCGATCGTCGATAAAGAGGGCCGTCTAAAAGGCCTCATCACAATTAAAGATATTGAAAAAGCAAAAGAGTACCCGCTAGCGACTAAAGATTCTCACGGACGTTTGGTGGCGGGCGCTGCGGTCGGCATTGATGCAACTTCACGCGACCGCGTGCAAGCCCTTGTGGCTGCGGGTTGTGACGTGATTTGTGTGGATACAGCGCACGGTCATTCGAAGAACGTGCTGGACATGGTTGAATGGGTTTCCAAGACCTTCAAAGATACAATCGTTGTTGCCGGCAACGTCGTTACGAAAGATGGCACTGAGGCGTTAATTGGACGCGGAGCCGAAGTTGTTAAGGTTGGAATTGGACCCGGCTCGATTTGTACGACTCGCGTTGTTGCGGGCGTCGGGATGCCGCAAATTTCTGCAGTGATCGAATGTTCGCTGGCCGCAAAAAAACTCGGCAAAACCATTATTGCCGATGGCGGGATCAAGTACTCCGGTGACGTCACAAAAGCGCTCGCACTTGGAGCCTCCTGCGTGATGATCGGAAATCTTTTGGCCGGAGCAGATGAAAGTCCTGGCGAATCGCTGCTGTACCAGGGACGCACTTATAAAGTTTATCGAGGAATGGGGTCGCTTGGTGCAATGGCACTTGGTTCGAAAGATCGTTACTTCCAGAGCGACGTAAATGACTTCGAGAAGCTAGTGCCGGAAGGAATCGAAGGAAAAGTTCCGTACAAAGGAAGTGCCTCGGCGATTCTTCACCAGCTAGTCGGCGGACTAAAAAGCGGTATGGGATATATGGGTTCCCAGTCGATCGCAGAATTACAAGCAAAAGCTAAATTCGTTCAGATTTCTTCTTCGGGTCTTCGAGAGTCTCATGTCCATGACGTCAGCATCACCAAAGAAGCACCTAACTACCGGTTAGAATAGAGGAGCAGGCGATGGCACAAGCATCAGAAAATTCGAAAAGTGGTTGGGATCAAAAAATCGAAGGTGGGTTTGTCGTCCTAGATTTTGGAAGTCAACTAACGCAGTTGATCGCAAGGCGATTACGAGAACTTCATTATTACTCAGAACTTTTGCCTTTCAATACACCGATCGAAGAGATTGCGAAACGAAAGCCCAAGGGGATTATTCTTTCAGGCGGCCCATCGTCGGTTCACGAAGATGGAAGTCCGAAAGCTGATGTTAAAGCTTTGCGGGAAATAGCACCGCTTTTGGGAATCTGCTACGGCATGCAGCTAATCGCGCAAGAGCTTGGTGGCAAAGTCGAAGCGGCCAGCAGTAGAGAGTACGGACACAGCTATGTATCGTGGAGCCAAGCTCTTGCACCAAAGGTACCGGTTTCACAAAAAGTTTGGATGAGCCACGGGGATGTTGTTCGTGTGCCACCACCGGGATTTAAAATTGTTGGCAAAAGCGATTCGGATCATGCCGCGGCAATGCGCGGTGATCGCGTCTGGGCTGTGCAGTTTCATCCCGAAGTCGCACACACGGATCATGGAATCGAAATTTTGCGTGAATTTGCTTTCGAGTTCTGCAAAGCGACTCCGGCTTGGAGTTCAGTTTCGATCGTCGAGCATCTTATAACAGGCATTCGCGAACGTGTTGGTCCAAAAGATAAGGTACTTTGTGGGCTGTCGGGCGGCGTTGATTCGTCGGTTGTCGCAGCTCTTTTGACGAGAGCGCTTGAGCCGAACCGCGTCCACTGCGTTTTCGTTAACAATGGACTGCTTAGAAAAAATGAATACGATGAGGTCTTGCGTCAGTACAAACTCATAGGCCTCAATGTCACGGGCGTTGACGCAGAAGACGATTTTTTAGATGCGTTAAAAGATCTCGACGATCCAGAGGCGAAACGGAAAGCGATCGGCAGGGTTTTTATTGATGTCTTCGTCGAAGCCGCAAAGAAAACGGGCAACTCCTACGAATGGCTGGCGCAAGGAACGCTTTATCCAGACGTGATCGAAAGTGTTTCGCCCCGTGGAGCGTCAGTAACAATCAAATCCCACCACAACGTGGGCGGTTTGCCAGAAAAAATGAACATGAAGCTCGTCGAACCTCTTCGGGAGCTTTTTAAAGATGAGGTTCGTCAAATTGGGCGCGAGTTAGATCTCCCGCAAGACATATTGGGTCGTCATCCGTTCCCAGGTCCAGGGCTTGCGATTCGCTGCATGGGCGATGTTACAAGAGAAAAGCTGAACGTAATCAGAGATGCAGACGCTATTTTTATTTCAGCACTTCGAGAAAAGGGACTATACGATAAAATTTGGCAGGCGTTCTGCGTTTTGCTTCCAGTTCGCACAGTCGGGGTCCAGGGTGATGCCAGGACCTATGATCGTGTTCTCGCGTTGCGCGCTGTTACATCCTCGGATGGAATGACGGCCGATTGGTATCCATTTGAGTTTCAATTTTTACGCGAGGTATCGAATCGCATCACAAACCAGGTCAAAGGTGTGAATAGAGTCGTCTATGACGTGACGTCAAAGCCTCCTGGCACGATAGAATGGGAATAACTTTTTCCGTCACCTTTTATGAGTGGCAGAGGTTATTCAAATGAAAGTTTCTAATTTTGTATTGGCAGCGTTATCGGCGGCTCTGATGACTTCGGCCGCTTTCGCTCAAGACGCGGCTACGCCTGCTGCTGGTGGACCTGCAGCAGGTGGTGATTTTAGTTCTCGCAAAGCTGAAGTTATTGCGCACATGGACACGCGCATTGCTGCAATCAATGAGGCGAAAGCTTGTGTATCGACTGCGGCTGATAAAGAGGCCATGAAGAAGTGTCATGAGGGCCTCAAAGAAGATCGTATGGCCATGAAAATGGAGCATATGGAAAAGAAAATGAACCGCATGGAGATGCGCAAACAAAAGCTCGAAGCAAAAAAGAACGCGCCATAGTAAAAACGATGAGTTATGCGTTATCCCGTAAAATAAAAAACCGAGCCCGAGAGCTCGGTTTTTATTTCTCGCAATGAGGGAGCTTACTTTTTAGACTTTTCGACGCTTGCTGGTTTACGTCCTTGAGCGAGGTCTTCGATCGTCACTGGTGACGGTGATTTTCCGGGTGCAGTGTACAAAAACGGAGGTACATCAGCGACTGGGCAACCAGTCAACATTGCGACGTTTGCGAAAACGCGAGAACCGGTGCGAACGTAGATGTAAGCAAGATCTTGATTTTTTCCGTTTACTTTAACTTCGCGGTACGCCGGTTTTCCAGCCGAACCGTTGTAGACATCGTTCCCCATTTTCGCGAAATCAATTTGCGAATCTTCAACTTTTTGGACGGTTCCTGGTTTCTCACCACAAGGGGCGCAAAATTCAACGAACTCAGCATCTGGATTCAAAAGTTTTTTTGCTGATTTCACGACGTACTTGTCGCCATTTTCAATCCAAGCGCATTGATCGGCATTTGCTGTTGAGATCTGCAAAGTGACTGACGCTGCGATTAGTAACAACGAGATCTTTATAGAATTTTGAGTCATTGGTTTTCATCCTCTTAAGCTATTTTGCCTTCCGATATTATGGTTGAGATTTTTCAAAAACAGTAGCCGAGCGAGGTCCGGAATTATCAAAACTGGTTCTGCCTGATCGGGTGTCTTGAAGACGGTGACTGGGCATCCTCTCTGGTCGATAATGCACCGAGCAAAATACAGGAAATACGGTCGCTTAACGCAAGGCAGTTGAGGCTTCAAATGATCACTGACCTTGTGCCAATAGTCGTTCCGAAACCTGCCGAACCAAGCTAGATTCGCGAGATGTCCTTTGTTCATCTACACGTGCACTCGCAGTATTCGCTTTTGGAATCCACGATTCGGATTAAAAAGCTTTGCGAACGAGCGCAGAAATTAGAAATGCCAGCTGTCGCACTTACTGATAGCGGCAACCTTTTCGGTGCGGCCGAGTTTTATTTCACTGCCAAAGATTACGATGTAAAGCCGCTGATTGGTCTTGATGCGTATATCGCGCCAAAGGGGCGAACGGTAAAGGGCGAGGATCGCGACGCGGCTCAAATGCCCAATCGACGAATTGTGCTTTTGGCTCAGAATCACAAGGGGTACCAAAACCTCTGTAAGCTTTCGTCCATCGGATATCAGGAAGGATTTTACTACAAGCCTCGACTTGATTGGGATGTCATCAAAGAATATAGCGAAAATTTGATTGCTTTGACCGGCGGATCAATGGGCGAAGCCGCCTACGCTTTCACCCGGTTTGGCGCCGACGCCGCCCTTCAAAAGATTCGCGACATGAAGGAAGTTTTCGGCGATCGCTTGTATTTGGAACTCAACCGCACTGGCACTCCGGAATGGAATGAAGTTGTTCCCTTTCTGGTTGAAGCTTCAAAAATTACGGGCGTGCCGCTGGTAGCGGCCAACAACATCCATTACCTAGATCAAGCTGATCAAATTGGCCAAGAAGTTTTGATTTGTATTGGATCCAACAAAACGCTTCACGACGAAAGTCGCTATCGTCTAGGAAGCGATCAGTTCTATTTCAAAACGCCGGGCGAGATGAAGGCGCTCTTCAAAGACCTCCCTGAAGCTTGTTCGCGAACACTCGAAGTTGCTGAGCGCTGTGATGTTAAATTTAAAATCAAAGATGAAGCTGGAAAAGCGATTTACCATCTTCCGTATTTTACGAGTGATGACGGTCAGGCACCGTCGGATCTGATCTTAAAAATGACAGAAGAAGGTCTCAAAGAGCGGTTTCTGGAAGCGGAGAAAATCGGAACGCCTGTCCCCGAAGAAAAGAAACCTGAATATCACAAGCGAATGGCTTACGAGCTTGGCGTCATCGATAAGATGGGATTCACATCCTATTTTCTGATCGTCCAGGACTTTATCAATTGGGCGAAAAATAACGGGATTCCGGTTGGACCTGGGCGAGGCTCGGGTGCTGGGTCGCTTGTGGCTTATTGTTTAAGAATTACGGATTTGGATCCAGTTCCATACTCGCTTCTTTTCGAAAGGTTTTTAAATCCTGAACGGATTTCGATGCCCGACTTTGACATCGATTTCTGTCAAGACCGTCGCCAAGAGGTCATTCAGTACGTCACCAAGCGTTACGGCGACGAGAATGTTTCGCAGATTATTACTTACGGAAAACTACAAACTCGTGCCGCCATCAAAGATGTGGGCCGAGTTTTGGGAATGACTTTTGCCGAAGTTGACGTCATCACAAAGCTGATACCTGAAAAGCTTGGCATCACGATTGATGAAGCGATCGCAGATGAGCCGCGCCTTCGAGAGCAAATTGATCAGAACCCACAAATTGCGAACCTGATTGATCTTGCCAAAAAAATTGAAGGTCTAGTTCGAAACGCCGGCATTCATGCCGCCGGAGTTGTAATCGGCGATGCGCCACTTGTCACCTATGCACCGATGTACAGAGGTGCTGCCGACGAACGCGTTGTTCAATATGACATGAAGTGGGCCGAGAAAATTGGCCTCATAAAGTTCGACTTTCTTGGATTAAAGACCCTGACTCATATCAAAAACTGCCTGGATTTGATTCGCGAAAATCGATCAAAAACTATTACCTCGCGAGAAATTCCAATTCATGATCCTGGGATTTATGAATTGATGTCCAAGGGCGATCTCCTAGGAGTTTTCCAGTTTGAAGGTGATGGAATCACCGGCGCAGTGAAATCCATAAAGCCAAATTGCTTTGAAGACATCACCGCGATCAACGCACTTTATCGACCTGGTCCGATGGATATGATTCCTGACTACACAAGAAAAATGCACGGCGAAGAAGAGGTTGAATACCTTTTCCCAGAGCTCGAGCCAATTTTAAAGGAGACTTACGGGATCATCGTTTACCAAGAGCAGGTAATGGCGATTGCATCTAGGATCGCCAGCTACACTCTCGGCGAAGCCGATTTGCTTCGTCGAGCGATGGGAAAGAAAATCGCAGCCGAAATGATGCAGCAAAAAGAGCGCTTCATGAACGGTGCGGCGAAGAATGGATTCGACGCAAAAAAGGCTGATGAGCTTTTCGAGTTGATGGCAAAATTCGCCAACTACGGATTTAACAAATCTCATGCGGCTGCCTACTGTGTTGTCAGTGCACAGACGGCGTGGTTGAAACGATATTATCCGGTTGAATTTTACGCGGCACTTTTGTCGACGGAAATGTCGAATACAGATAACATCGTACGATACGTCAAAAATGCTCAATCGCGGGGAATAGAAGTTCGTCCTCCCCACGTCAACCACTCGGAATATAAGTTCACCGTCAAAGGAGATACGATATTCTTTTCTCTTGGCGCTATTAAAGGCGTAGGCGAGGGTGCTGTGGATGCCATCGTGCAAGCACGAAACACTGCTGGCGGTAAATTTAATTCCCTGGAGCAATTTTTTGAATCTGTCGACATTAAAAAGATCAATAAAAAAGTAGTTGAGTGTTTAATCAAAGCCGGCGCTTTCGAAGGCTTTGGATATCACCAAGCTCAGCTGATGGACGGTTATGAACGATTCTTTAAGCGTGCCGAAGGCGCGCGCAGAGACCGCGAAGTAGGACAAGGTTCCTTATTCTCGATGCTCGAAACAAATGAAGCCGGCGAGAATTCAGAAAAAGTCGTCCTTGAAAATCGCAGGCAGTGGCCCCGCGCTCTGAAGCTTCAAAATGAAAAGGAAGTTTTGGGTTTTTACCTGAGTGACCACCCATTGACAGGCTTGGATAAGCTATTCCGGATCTGGGTCACCCGAGAAATCGCAGGTCTTGCGCAAGAACCCCCAGATAAGCGCGTGGTGGTCGCAGGACTGGTGACAAGTTTCCGCGAGATCATAAGTAAAAAAGGCGCCAGGATGGCGTTTGCTAGTCTTGAAGACTTAACCGGTCAAATTGAACTCATTGTTTTTCCGGAAGCCTACGTTAAGGGCGAAATTGCTTTGAAAGGTGACCAACCATTGCTCGTGGGTGGTCAGCTAAAAAAGGAAAATGATTCGCTTAAAATTTTGGTAGATCGAGTTGCTCCACTCGAAGACGTTTTGGCGAAATCGAAAGCCATTACATTTAAAATCGATTCTACAATGACGGATAAACTTCCAGAGTTGCAAAATTTGATGGCGAGATTTCCTGGATCTACAGGAGTGGAGTTACAGATGGAAATCGACGTTGAACTTAGCGAAAAACAAGGTTCGAATCCCATAAAGAAGATGGTCACAATGGAAGTAGAAGAACCTAAGGGAATCCAAGTAACCAACGCCTTCTTTGAAGATTTGCATGGGCTTTTTGGACAAACGGATTTTGTCGAAATTCGAGGCTAACAGTGAAACATAATTTCTTTGCTACATTCTTAACTTGCCTCACATGTCTAACGATCTGCGCTAGCTCAATGGCTCAAGACATTGAAGACGAACTGCTAACAATCACCGAGGAAGGGACCTCGAAAGCGACCTCACAAGTGGAAGCAGCTCGCGAAATCCAAGCAAAAGCTGTCAGCGGCTCGGCGCGAGATCAAGTGATCGAAATCATCGGCGAAAAACGCTACGCAAAAAATCGAGCCTTGGTGGAAAATCGCATTGTCCGAGAAGCGGCTAAGTTCATTCCGTTTGTTCAACCCCACGACGTTCAAAAACAGTCCGACGGTTCTTGGAAGATGAAGGTCGATCTCAAGGTTTCAATCGGTAGCCTTAGGAAAATGGTTATCGACACAGGCCTATTAACCGACGCAGACACTCCAGTGACGATGCTCCCTATGATTACTTTCACCGATCGATTTAAATCGGTCAGCTTTCGGTGGTGGATGGGTGATTCGCAGGACGAAATTCGAAAAACAATCGTTGATTGGTCGAGAGCTTTTGATTCTGGTTTGCACAAAGAACTTATGCGTCAAGGTTTTCACCTGTTGCTGCCGCTAGATGAAACCATTTCGAACCAAATTCCACTGGTATTCAGAACAGACCGCGCTTCGGGTCAGGATTTGAAAGCGCTGGGCGACTATCTTGGAATATCGATGATCGTCCGAGGCGACGTTCGTATCAAGGACTCTAAAGACGTCCCAGGATCTTGGCAAATTCAGATCAAGCTTGAGGTTCTTCCGGTTCAGGGCGGGCGTACAGTCGCCGAAATTAGTCGCACACTTGATACGGACGTCGGCCCAGCTGCAATCGTTGTTAAAAAGACAATTGAAAAAGAAATTGCCGATATCTCGAAGGATCTTGCCACACAAGTTTTTGAAGCTTGGACCCGAGGAACGCTTGCGGCCACCACACTCCGCCTAGCAGTGAGAGGTAATTTGTCTCCACGGCAGCTCTCCGAGTTTCGGAGTCAGCTAATGAAAGCTAAGGCGATGCGCGATATAAAAGCGATGCGTGAACGCATGTTCGAACCTGGTCGAGTCGTTTACGAGGTGGACTACGCCGCTTCGGCGGAAGAGTTTCGCGATAAACTGAAGGCTTTGGAGTTCGCGGGATTTCACAGCAAACACGTTGTGGATAGTGAACTGGGAGAGGCTGACGGAATCACTGTGCCTTACACTTTAGAAGTAAAGGCGAAGAGCCTCTAGACATAAGTCGAACCCGGACCTCGAGTTTCAGACGAGAATTCTAGCGTCAGGTTATTATTAACAAATGGAAATCAAAATTAAATCCATCCTAGCAATCATTGGCTTGATCGCGGTTTTTAGCACGGGATGCTCGTTGATTGGCGCGAATCGCCAAGTGGGAATACAAAAATCGGCGGCGCCAGAGGTCAGAGACGTACCGTTTGAGGCCCGGGAAACGAAGGAAGCCCCGTTGCGAAAGCGGGTCCTTGTTCTACCATTTATCGATGGTGGACAGACGCAATCGGATGCAGCGAGTATGGTTGCGCGAGAGACTTTTCTGAAGCTTTTGCGGAAGACGGATGAGTTCGTGGTAGTCGCTAACTCCGATTTTCCTAAAGATGTTAACGCGTTTTTAAAAGGACCAGAGTATGACCTCGAAGCCATGGCAAAAATCGCATCGGGCATGGGGATTTCTGCGATCATAGAAGGTCGCATTATTGAAGTTCGCGCGCGGCGGGTGGGCGATGAGGTCGGCCTAGTACGGAAGGTTCGGGCCAGAATGAATGCTCGCGTGCAGATCCGCATGGTCAATACGCGAAACGGTAGCGTCATCCTCAATGAAAATCGGGAGGCCGAGACGGAAGAATCAACCACTCGCTTGGCTGAAAGATCAAACACCGATCGAGATCTCGAGGATGATCCAGTATTAATTCAGTCGGTCGTGAATCGCGCGTTTGTGGCGACGATCCCACGGATTGTGAACGCTGTCGAAAAGCTTTCCTGGGAGGGCCGCGTTGCACTTGTTAAAGGTGAGCGCGTTTACCTGAATGCAGGCCGCCTATCGGGCCTTCAAGTGGGGGATATTTTGCGGATTTCTGAAGAGGGCGAAGACGTTCACGACCCGGAGACCGGAAACTACATTGGACGAGTTCCGGGGCGATTAAAAGGTACTGTGGAAATTGTATCCTATTTTGGACGCGACGGAGCGATTGCGATCCTTCACTCGGGATCCGGCTTTCGCGAAAATGACCTCGTCGAGCTGTACTAATCTGCTTTAAGAAGCTATCTGTGGGTCAATGTCGAACGAGCTTTTTCAGTCAGATTATTTGGGCCGCATCAGTTATGACGCTGGCCTGATAGCCCAAGAAGAAGCTCTGGCCGGGCTTGAGAAAAGTGGTAAATTAGCATTTATTTTGGGGCTCGAGCACGATCCGGTCATCACTCTCGGTGTTCGCGGAAAAAAAGAAGTCGATCTTTTGGAATCAGAAGCGCGAATACGAGAGCGCGGATTTTCTATTCGACAGATTCAACGCGGCGGACAAGCTACACTTCACGTTCCTGGCCAGCTGGTTATTTATCCGATTTGCGATCTTCGGAAATTGAAGCTAGGAGCCAGGGACTATGTTTGCGCCATCGAGAAGGCGACTGGTCGCTGGTTAACGTCTTTAGGAGTTCAGTGGCAGCGGTCAGAAGTAGAACCTGGAATTTTTGTTGGCTCTGAAAAGCTGGTCGCCTTTGGCTTTAGAATCGCCCACGGCAAGTCCTCCCATGGTCTCGCAATCAATGTGACCAACTCACCAACAGATTTTAACCTGATTCGAACATGTGGCGTCGGGGGCCAACTTGCGACAAATTTAAAGGCTCAGGGAGCACCGACAGAGCTTCCAAAGTTGTTCGCCAGCTGGCTAGCGCAATTTTACCTAACTCTTGACGACCCGGCTTGCCGGGGATTAGCTTGAAACTTCTTTCGATTTGGTCGCTTGGCGCAGTTGGTAGCGCGTTTCCTTGACATGGAAGAGGTCGCAGGTTCGAGTCCTGCAGCGACCACCAAATTCCCCCGATTGAGTAATTTCAAATAATTACGGTGAGATCAAATAGCAGTCAATTTTATCGATACTGCTTATCAATCACAGCAGTTCTTGTGAATAATAATTTTTTTTACGAGCCGATCGTCATCAAGAAGAAAAACGATCTGCCAAGTATCTTCGGAGTGCGATTTGCCGATTTGAATGAGATAGGTTGGATAAGCGTCAGTAAAGTAGAAGCCATCAAAAGGGCCAAGCAATTCTCTTATCTCTAGCGCAGATTTTCCTTTGAATTGGTTTTCATGTTTCTGCAAAGATGAAGTCATTAAAGCGCGGATTTTTGTGTCGCCCGTTTTAAACTTGCTCGAATCAAATTCAACCGAACCCCACCGTTTCGCCGCGCCATCTGCGGTCATCGCAGATCCTCGCCAAAGTTTATCGGCGCCAAATGCCGAGGCTGAAAACACGCCCAAAATGATCGTTAATGCGAAAATGAATTTTATTTGAGTTTTCAATTAGACTTCGCTTTTTTTAGGATGGCTTCCGTAATAGAAGATCGTGCCCTTTTAGAAACTTGGCTTTA
Source organism: Deltaproteobacteria bacterium (assembly GCA_017302795.1). Classification (GTDB taxonomy): domain Bacteria; phylum Bdellovibrionota; class Bdellovibrionia; order Bdellovibrionales; family JAMPXM01. The sequence continues at coordinate 63,813 of JAFLCB010000010.1, forward strand.
GGGCGCTCATTTTTACTACTGAACTTTGAGGATCTTGTTGGATGAAAGGTTCTGTCGAGGTTTTTGGAGACATCACGAAGCCTCTCGATGAAAAATGGTCGGCCGATGAGTAGGGTGCTACTCGACACGCACTCTTGGATTTGGCCCATGAATGGCGAAAGTAGACAAGGCTGTCAGCAAAGTTGATCCACATACAGGGGCGCTGATCCGAGAAGTTGCCATCTCTAGCGCGGTCGATAAATCTTCGGTCGAACTTAGCGTTACATATGATGCCAGATGCTTCGTGTCGGGTTTGTTCAAAACGGTCCGCCCCGGCCACTACAATGAAGTCTGCAATTTAAAAGCTCATTCCACTGCAAGATTTTAGAATTCAGTTTTCGGCTTTCCAGCCTTCCTGCCTCCAGATTCGCGCAACCGTAGAACGATGTCAGAAAAACTTAAAACAAAGATGTCGGGCGGTATCGCAGATCACATGCCACATCGGAAATAGTGGTTACTGCCTGTGGCCCTGAGAAAAGCCACTGCTTTACAGAGCGCGGCTTCAACCCCAAAGCTCTGCCAATATGGGGTCGAGCTTTTCGTTTCCGGCGCCGGAAATGATCGCAATGGCTTACGTCGTACGCGCGACAGGCGAACGCAGGGCCTAAAATCCGCTCGATATTTTAACTCATGATTCGCTTTGGCAAATTGAAAATTCGATTGACGACGGTGCTCGACCAAAACGAACGGTGTCGTTTCTTCCGCCGACATGGCGACTCTTGTGGACTTTGTCGAAGCTATAGAACAGCGGGATGCACGCTTCAACGTTCGATGATCGCGATCGCGGCGGCTTCGACTTGCGCCTCATAGTGAGCATTTTGGTGCGAAAAAATTCGATCTAAAACCAGTGGTAAAGATTCTTGGTGAACCAAGCACTTTCGGAGAAGGGAAAACCATGCAAGACCTCAAATCGCGACCGGATCAAAATATCCTTTCTGAACTTCGCCTGGCGATTCAGGAAGAACGAAAGATCACGCTTCAGATTCTTCAACTCATCAACGAAGCGCACACTCGACGCTTGTACGCTAGCGCTGGTTACTCGACTCCATTTGAATGGCTAACCAAAGAGTTTGGCTATTCGGCGGCAGCCGCGATGCGCCGACTTGATTCTGCTCGCGCACTTCGCGAAGTTCCATCGATCGAAAACAAAATTGAAACGGGCGAAGTGAATTTAACGAATATAGCAAAAGTTCAAAGCGTGATTCGTTCTGAAGAAAAAAGAACCGGCCAACGAATGGATGTAACAGACAAAGAAAAAGCGTTTGAAATGATTGAAAACAAGTCTTCGCGTGAAACCGAGGACTTACTGGCTCACGCCTTTCCCAAGGCCGCACTAAAAAAGTCCGAATCGATTCGCACCATCAACGAAACCGAAGTTCGAGTACAGGTGACTTTGACCAAGCTGCAACTAGCTGCACTTGAACGCGTTCGCGAAGTCGCATCACACTCGAACTTAGGCAGCTCACTTTCTGAAATAATCGACATGCTTGCAAACACGTATCTAGAAAAGAACGATCCACTTCGGCGCGAAGTAAAACCGAGGAAACCTTCAGTCGATCACATTGACAAAACCCCAATCACTCCGGCGCCGGAAGCTGCGGCACAAATGGACTTTCGCCAGCGAAAGCCAATCGCGCCAGCTCTCCGAAACGCCGTAGTCCGGCAGGCCGAAGCTAGATGCCAGTTTGTCGACCCAAGAAAGGGTCACAGATGCGAAAGCCGAAGTTTGCTTCAGATCGATCACATCGTTCCCGTTTCGCTCGGCGGAACGAACGATTCACGCAATCTTCGAGTTCTTTGTCGAACGCATAACTTGGCAGCCGCCGAAGACATCTTAGGAAAAGCAAAGATGCAGCCCTTTCGCCGGGTGTAGCATTGGTTACTCGCGCTGTGGTCGTTTCGATTCCGCTAAAGATTTTGTGACGGCTTTTGAAAACACTGTTCTCCTGACCGAACATTAGTCAGGAAGGCACAGCGCAGATGACGCGCCTCTGCTTCCGCGCCGGAGTCAGTTATTCAGTACGGAAGATGCAGCCAGCGCAATATGTAGCCCGACTTCAGCTCGCTTCCGGCGTGCTGAAAGTAAAGCGTTTCATCTTGGTAGCGACTAGCGGCAAATTCTGACTCCGTGATGATGCGGCCGATTCGTTTAATCGGCGAACCCTTCGCTTCTGATTCTTTTCCGAAAACTTCGTAAATGGCAGTGCCAGTTGGCACTTTCGCTAGCTCCAAGCGAAAATCGCTCGCGTTCTCAGACAGCGCGACTCCTTCGGCGGGCACGAAAAGCAGCTGATACGGAGCCTTAACGACTTCCGAAGCGGCACCGCTAGCGGAAACTGAAGCGACATGATCGACCGCGAGGTGGATCGCATCATTCACGAAACCTTCAAAGCCCAAGTTCCGAACTTGGTTGTAAGATCTTCTGGATCAGGAAGAATGTTGGTGAAGACGGATTTGAAGTAGTTGGTATTCGTACCTTGGCCCTCGAACCGCTCCATCACTGTCAGATTTTTCGACGGCTGCCCATCCACAAGGAATTTCAAAGCCAACCCCGGTACAAAATTTCCGTCATGTGCAAATGGGAGAGCAAGAGACATGCGTGCGATTCCGACGGCACCAGTTTTAAAAATGCCGGAGTAGGGGGATGTAGGATCGGTCTCAAGTCTAATCTTTACCGCACTTCCCCATTTGTGAATGATCTTGGTACGATTTGAAGCCATTTCGTCGGACGCACTCGTGAAGGAGTGCTTTATTCCCGAAAAGAATATGGCGCGAAGTGTGGCACCTGATTCTCCGTCGAGTGATGGCAGATTGCTGTAAGGATTGGCCGAGATGTTCCGCCAGAGAACGTCCTGTTTTTCTCTTGCACTCAAGAGTTGATAGGCGTCCTGAGCGTCCGCTTGGGCGGGAGACGAATTGAGGGACAATAGACTCGCAAGCGCGATTATTAAACTTCTCATTCAAAGCGCGTAACGAGAATTCAACCGGGTGTCACGATTTATAGCCATCTAGGTAATTTCGCCAGTAAAAGGTCACAGGCGAACGGTAACGGGGCTTGTCCATATGACATTGGTTTTTTTTCTCACGAATGCCTCTAGAATTTGACTTCGTCTAAATAGGAATTCAATTTGCTCCAAAAGGCTAAATGCATTTCAAATTTAATTGAAATCAAACCCAAGGAGTATTTATGAAAAAAAAGATTTCCGCAATTTGTCTTCTGGCCATTTCGTCTACATCAACTGCTTTCGCTAACTCTAGTGAATATGTGGTCGAAGTAGGTGCTGTGGTCATACGTGGTCAAGCCGCTATGGATCTTTACGAAGATGTGGAAGCGAAAGAAGTGACGCTTGATGCGGTAACCCGCCAAGAATCACGCCAGAAACTGAACGGACCTGTTCGTTGCACGGCTGAATTTATCCGCGGTTTAAGCGAAAAAGAAAATGAAATGGGCGAGTGGTCAATGGTAGATGCTGAATGCTTAATAGAACTTCCTGCTAAAGCGATTGGCCCTCGCTACTAATCAAAATTGTAAAACCCTTCATTCTGAAAATTTTTAGCTACAGACGCGACCAAAGGCCAACGGTTCGAAGGCTGCGCGAGTTCAAGATTGCTGTGTCATTCTGACCATCGGACTTTGATCACAGTCGCCGTCGAAAGGCCTCGATCTTTTCACGCCCGAAAGTCTGCTCGGCCATCAAGAGATTTTGCGTGCGACAAAGAATTCGAAGGTTACTAGGTGCGTTCGTTCCACGGCGTTACACCCTTCGCGGGAGTCACGACCGTCGCAGACGGTGGAATTCTTTGGGTATTCACCTCAAAGCTTAATGCTTAATGACCCGCTTCTTGCAGAGTATTCCTACCATTAGCTATCTATTGTCAGAACTCCGGACTTCGGTTAATCATCTCGCGCTGTTCATTGCACTTCCAGGGGGTTATTTGTGAAGTCGAAGTTTTTTGTTTCTTTTGCTAGCGCGGTTGCCATGACGTTTTTGGCTGTTTCCAGTTTCGCAAGCGATCAAAATTCGAGTCTCGAGAAACACCAAAATGCCGATGGAAGAGTGATTGTTTGGGCCGTTGGCGAGATGAATAGTCGTTTTAAGGATGGTTCTTACGATCAGTTTGAAGGAATTCGTAAATCCATCATCTTTCAAATTGGGGCTTACCCAAACAGGCTCGGAAATTCACCCATCAGACGAGTTGGTTTTCAAGGAACTGCTATTCGAAGTTGGTCTACAGGAACAGAAACAGTTGCTTTCAATCTTGAAAAGGCGGCGGACCAAGGAAAGAACCTCATCTGGGAATTTTCCTTCAATACAAGAACACAGCTTATGGGTCAGTCTTCGACCACTTATAAAGGTGCTTTCTTCGTTGAGACTCAGAATGGAATCTACTATTGGTTAAAGAACAAGGACGGAAAAGATTTTGAATTTGGAGCCGATAGTTCGATAGATCTCGCAAGTATTGAATAATATCGCGGAACTTGTCTATCGGGCCTATTGCCGAGAAGGTGCAGGATGCTCGATAGCACAAGACTCCGTGATAAAAGATCGCCCATCGCGCGCTGCATACGCTTTCTGCGCCTTCTGCGAATTCGGGCGCTAAGATTGTGTCCTTCCTGTCTTTGTACGGAGATGCACAATCTCAAACTTTTGCACCTGTGGCCAAAATGCTTTTCGCCTAATAGATACGACGGGGAGACTCGAAGACGGCAGCTACCAGCTGCTCATTGCTGAGGATGTATTTCGCGATTATCAGTTCAACACCGACAACAGGATCGCGTTGCCGGTATAGTTCTGACCGGCCGGGAATTGGCTTTTTTTCAATAGCAGTTCGAACTGCAGTAAAAGTTAACTTCGTCGATTAGCTTTCACCGGGATCAATCACACTTTTAAGTTTCGCTTTTGGTGTCAATGACTGAAAATGGGTTCCGTCATTTTGGGAGATGATCAAGGTAGGGAGAAAAATATGTTGAATACGAAAGCCACTCTGTTTTTAGCGGCGGTATTGCTTAATTGCTTCTTTGTAGGCAGTCAGTCGCAGGCTTCTGAGACAAATGAAGATGTGAAAATCTTGAGTTCACGTTCAAGGTTGGTGACTTTCTTGCCTGTCGATTCCACAGAACGGATTATTAACAATCCGCGTGGTCCGGGGGAAGTCCTCAATACAAAATTCTGTAAAGAAGAAAGCTCGACAGTATATGGCTCGACAACTGAATTGTTGTTCGATTGCAACTCAGCATACGCAGAGGCCCTCGGCAAACCATTGCTAAACTATTCGTCATGGTCCGCGGAAGTTCACAAATATGAAAAAGAGGGCGTTTCATATTATTCTCGCAATGGAGCCTATATTTACGAAGTCACAGCTCTGATAAAGGCGGCGGCTTTTGATTCCGAAGTGTTCACCGGCATGGGCCTTCACGCAAATACGGTGACCTGGACGGAGGCCATCTACAACAGACACTGGGGTTTCTTAGTCGGCGAGAACGATGCGAACGGCGGCTTCATTTCTAAATCGGATATCGAGAAGATGAAACGCACGGTTACTCTGAAAAACGGTGAGAAAGCCTACGCCTTTGATTTTATTCTTGCGCAAATGAGCTTTGTGGCCGGCGCAAGTAAGCCAAGCTATGTTGGTTTAACGATTCGCCCGAATGCGAAATACGAAGTTAACGGGCAAACCTACGTTCAATGGGACAATGTGCAGTTTGATTATTTCACCGGACGAAGCTTTGATCTTTCGACTGTTTTGCTTCAATAGGAACCGTGATAGGGCCAGAGTAGATCTGGCCCCGTTTGCCCAATCTGCGCTGCAAAAGTTAGCGCATGCAGTTTCTGCGATTAGCGTAAAAGTGCAGTTGCATCTACGATCTTCACAACAGCCTCCTGAGCTTTCCCTGGCAAAGTGTCAGAACGAGGTCGCGGTGACACTTAAAACTCAGATGACTTTTTAATGGGATAAATTTCCCTAAGTAAAAAACTGCCGAATCAAATCAGCATAAATTTGTTTAACCGGAAGTTTCCCTGCGGTCGCTAAGAGCAAGGTCTTCTTCATGAATGCGAAACGCAAGGATTCCGATATTCAATAGTCCCCAGATCGCGGAAATTTGCCAGAATCCGAATATCATCGGTACGACGAAAATCTCGCAGACAACTAAAGCATAGTTTGGATGTTTGATGAACTTGTAAGGACCAGTTTTCCTTAGAGGTGCACCTGGGAGCGAAATGATCTTGGTTGTAAAGTAGCTTCCGAGTGTCACGAGTATCCAAGCTCGAAATGCGGTCAGGATCGCAAAAAAGGTCAAATACATCGCCGAGATTTCGACTGCAGGATTTTGTAAAATCAAAACGAGAATCGCCACAATCCAGGTCGTGTGAAGTGCCACGATGAGTGAATAGTGTTTGGGCGAAAATTCCTTTCCACCAAGCGAAACTAGACGTTTTGTGTTTCGATTTGCCCACCAAAGTTCGACAAGCCGCTGGGAAATGATAAAAGCCATAAGGCCTAAAGCTGGAATACTGAGTTCCATGCTCACGTGCCTTCCAAAAGCGTCATCGCCGTTGTGAATCCAGGGCCAAATGTCGACAAAAGAGCTCGTCCCTTAAGTCCTTCGTCCATGGCTTTTTCAAGAACAAACAGGACAGTGGGTGCCGACATGTTGCCAAAGTTTTTTAGAATTTCACGCGATTCTTTCATTTGGCCTTCAGGCAACTGAAATACTGACTCAAGTTCATCTATGACTTTTGCGCCACCGGGGTGACTGAGGAAGTTTTGTATATCAGAAAGTGCCAGTTTTTCTTCATCCAAAAATAAGTGCATCACTGGTCGAAAATCATTTTTAACAAGACCCGGAATTTTTCGAGAAAAAATAACTTTCAAGCCTTCGTCCGCAACGTCCCAGCCCATGATATCTAAGGAGTTCGCCCACCGATGTTCAGTTTGTGCTGATACACATAACCGGTTAGGCCCATTCGCCGCGAGATCTGAGGACTGGATAACCGCAGCTGCGGCGCCATCAGCGAATAGCGCCGTCGCGATGATATTTTGTTTTGATAGTTCGTCGCGCATGAAATTGAGCGTGCAGAGCTCGACGACGAGAGTAAGAACCGTCCGTCCAGGTTGGGAGGCGAGTTCGGCTGCGCGATTGAGTCCGATCAATCCACCAGCGCAACCCAGTCCAAAAATCGGCGTGCGGCGAACATTACTTTTAAAAGGGATTCGGTCCATCAATTGGGCTTCAAGGCTGGGCGTTGAGATCCCGGTGGTCGACAACATCAAGATGTCGGTGACGTCTTGCGGGCCGACCGATGCTTTCTTCATCGCTTTTCGCGCTGCTGTTTCAAGTAGATCCAATGATGTACTTACGTAGACAGCATTTCGGTCAGTCCAGGTGTGTTTTTCAAAAAACCAACTCAATGGCACTGCAGAGTAACGGGACTCAATTGCGGTGTTGATGAATGCATTTTTAAAGGGCGAAAGGTCTTGACCGCGTTCGGCGAACAACGCTTTAGCCGCATCGTAAACATCTAACTGCAAATGTTTGTAAACCGGGACTGCCGACGCCACAGAACGGATGACCGGTCGGTCCATCGATCGAGTTGTTTCTACTGACACGAAACCCTCCTACCTCAAAGGTTCAACTTCGACGTATTTTTCCCAACGACCATCCATAGATCGAAGAATCTCGTAGTATCGCGATCTTTCTCGACTCGTCACCTGTTTCGGCTCGATTATCTGAATGACGTCGTGGGGATAGGGTAGTGACTTCAATGTTCGGTCAATTCGCTCAAGGCTCTCATTCACCCTTTTTTTGAAGCGGGCGACAAACACCTCGTAGGGCTGCTTGGCTCGATCTTCAATTGCGGACTTCAAAGCTTCACTCGCGCGGTTACCGTAAATTGCTTCAAATGCCTTTAGAGCGCCCCCATACCGATTTCCTGGGATCATTAACATGTCGAGGCCCGATGTAAATGCATTCAAATAGACCGCGTAAAGCGCGTCGCCAGACAGAGCCCCGTAGCCTCCCATCCACATTGCGTCGGACAAGCGAATACCTTTGAACCCAATTTCATCGCGAAGCATCGTCTCTAAAAGTTTCGGCGACTCGGTCGTCAAATTCACAGAATCGTAAATCGGGAACTTTCCATGTGAGGCCATAATAGAGAATCGGTTTTCAAGTCCGTTTCGATTTACAAACTTGACGGTTTCGCGAAATGGGAAAAGGTGGCGCTCGGCTTCGCTTTCACTTTTTGCAGTTGAAACGCTTACGACGTCATGAGTATCGCCAGAATTCTGCCCAAGACCGGGGTAGTGCTTGGTCACTGCGATCACTGGCCCTGCCTCAGCCATTGCCATTGTGAAATCTGAAACGCACTTAGCCACTTCCATCGGGTCTGTCGAAACACCGCGAAGCTTAAACAAGCGACTTGCAAGATCGCCTACCAGTGTCAGGGGGTAGTTGATTCCGGCAATGGCGAGCTCCTTCCCCATGATTCGGCCGTGCAAGCGGCAAAGTTCAGTGCCATGTTTTCCCATCGATTGACCAAGCCACGCGCCATGAGCGAGATCACTAAAGCCTACGCGAAATCTTTGAATCCCAGAAATCTCCGCACCAGATGGCGAAAGCCTTAGGCCACCACCTTCGTAATCGATTGCAAATAGAGCGGGGAGGTGGCCGTTGTTTTTTAAAATTCGTGAATATCGCGCCACGGTTTCGGCCAATTCCTTGGCACCGACTTTACTCGAGTTCCAAAAAACTAGACCGCCTGGAGGATCTCTGCGAAACGCTTCGCCGATTTGTTTTGAGTACTGAACACTCGGTTGCTCAACGAGAAAAAGTCGCGACAATCTGCTGGAAGGTACTGCGGCAGAGCCCTGTTCATCGACAGGTGACTTCGTTAGGGACTGAGACCCGACGTACTCTTCTGTCGGCGGAGCATCGGGCGGACTTGGAGTTAACTCGATTGTCTCTGATGAGTTCGAACACGCCGCAAAAATGAGGGGCAAAAGACCTAAACAAACACCAAGGGTGAACCGTTGAGCAGACATACCCGGCATAGTACCGAAGTTTTCGGAGGATTACGCCTAAGCTGCGAGGGGGATTAAAAAGATGAAAGGGTCGTCAAAGCTTTCGACAGTTTATGTTCTCGATCTGAGCCCTAGGATGACCGCGGCGAAAAACTGAAAAAATATGATAGCCGGTGTGGTGGGGATTTCATGAAACGCCAATGAGACTAGGAAACCTGCGAGCGTGCCACAAACGGAAACCGCACACAGTTTTCTCCTGAAATCGAGCAAGCGACTTCTTCTCTTGCCAAATGCCATAAGAACTGATGACGGGATGAACAACGAACCGACCACAAATAATACCCCGAGAGAATGCATCGATAGGGCCATTGCAAACAAAGCGACTAACGAAAACAGAAACTCATGTTTGGCTGGTGTTTTAAGAAGAACTGTTTTTTCAAAAGCGATCTTTGATAATCCAAACCAATTCAGCCAGATCCAGCCAAAAACACCCAATGAAAAGGCCAGAGTGAGCCGAGATTCCAGATCGGAGGCAGTTGATAAATCGCCAGTGAATGCACTGGCTAGATGAGATTCCAAATGGGGCGACAGAGCCATAATAGCGGCAGTTGCAGCCATTAACATTGCGTAAAGCGCAACGGCAAATCCCGTACGGTTGGGATCGGCTTCTCGAATAAGCCCTGCTTCCATCTTTACGGACAGTCCACCTAACAGAGCTGCAACAGAAACTGAAATCAGCAAAACTATGACATATTGGAGGACATCGTCCGATGGATTTCCCGTGTCGTGAACAACACCTAGCAACGAAATTAAAAGGAGACCGACATAGGTCCCTAGTGAAGCGGCCTGCCCGACGATGAGTGCTCGCAAAGTCCAGCTTCTGGCAAGCGTTTGAGCGCCGACAAGCGCCAAGGCTGGAGCGATCACCAACGAACTAATGACGGCCCATTTATAAAGTAACACCGCCTCGATCATTTCTCAGCTGCCTCGAGCTTTACTAAAACACTCGGACTCCAAACTTCGGGATCATGAGTCACAACAACCACACACCGATTTGGATTTTCTGAAAGCCATTGCCTGGTCTGGCTGTACAATTCTTCTCGATTTCTGGAATCCAAATGATTTCCAGGCTCATCTAACAAAAGAATCTCGAACGGCACTTTGTCGTGTTTTCCTTTGCCATCCGAAAAGATCCCAGCCAGCAGCACTCGTTGCTTTTCTCCGCCTGAAGCAGAGTCCCAGGGCCTAAGCAAATCAAGATCCCGGATCAATTCGGGCATTGAATCTTCGGGAGATCGGTACCAGTCAAGCACGTCGCCAAGACTTAGAGGGAGCGCAAACATGGGGGCAGAAAATTGAGGATGAAGGCGCACTTTAAAACTCTTGTCTCCTAAGACTTCCTTACGGGTGCGAACGATTCCCTTCACGCGAGAAGCTGGATTCGAAGTCGAAAGAAAATCCGCCATTCCGTGCAGCAGAGTCGATTTCCCAACTCCGTTCGGGCCTGTGATCACACAGAGATCACCCAAAGAAAGGGAAAACGAAACCGGGCGCGATACACTTCGGCGTGTTTCCGGATCATATACTTCCAAATCAATAGCTTCAATGACCGAAGGTTTCATACTAAAAATCGTGCGCCGGATGGGCGCCGAAAATAGCAAGGAGTTGGAGCTCGATTTTTTGCTCAACACGTGGATCTTCACCTTGGCGGGTGTCGACGGCATAACCGTACGTTAATCGAAAAGTCGAGAACTCGCTTACCCGGTAAGAGAAATTTGGAACCACGGCATAATCGAGATTTGATTTGGTATCGCCATTCAAAAATCGCAAACTGAGGCTTGAGAAGGCATCGATGCGAACTCCTACGCTCAATTCGCCCAAATCATCAACCGACTGGCTATAAAAAAAGTAGCCACCGACGTCTTCCGACAACGGCAGATACGATGAAGTTTGAAGGCGATGGTACCATTCAGTTTGAATCAACCTGCGAAGGGATTTACCTTCTCGTTTTTTATACGTGAGATCCACTCCAGCAAGTTGCGTCTTCACGCTGTCGGCGTCCGTTCGTCCCAAATAGTTGAGACCTATCATAATGCCCGCGCCGTCAGTGAGATCGCGATATACGGTAGGGCGAAGGTAATGGGTTGCTGCCAAAGGTCGACGACCACCAGTGTGCGTGTGACCATAGGTCCAACCGTTGGTCACTCCCGCAACAAGATCGTAAACCCAGCCACTAGAATCATTCCCGGAATCTTCGGCCGACGGAGAAAATAAGTGGCCAATCTCAAGACCTGTATCAATAGCGGCTTCTTCTGCGAAAAACTGCTGATGAGATTTCGGGGGAGAAGTGAAGGGCCATTCGTGCGAATGGAACTGATTGAGTCGACCGATTCCTAGCAGATAGCGTCCGGCTTTGAACCGAGTTCCAGCAAGAAATTTAGAAAGCACAACGTCGGAAGCGATATAAGCTTCATGAAGCTCGAGTTCGATCGTCCCAGCCTCGTCGTGGCCTGCGATATTAACAGCGGCATCAAACAGCGGGTCGACGGGACCAAACGTTGCCAGCTCGAAACCTCGGACTCTTAGCCGGCTCGAATCGGCAGGGGCGTTTTCAAAACCAAGATCTCCGACGAGATCAACGGCCGAAAATACTTTTAATCCACCAAGGTCAGGCGAATTCGGTGCAGCCTTGGATTGCGGGATCGGAGCGAGGAAGATCACCAGTAAAGACGCGGCGGAAATAAATTTGAGACCTTGTCGAATACTTTTTTGCATTGATCGTCCCCGGAGAATGCCCAATTGGCCGTTTTCGCGTATTGCGAATAGATCGCAATAAACTACAGACCTTTTGTGCGTTGAAGCAAATAAAAAAGAACGAAACTTCAGGAGTGTGCTTCGCTTGTAACAGCGTCCAAGCGACGTTTTGCATCCTGCGCCTCGGCTTGGAGCTTCCACATCCGCGAATACTCCCCACCAATCTTTAACAATTCATCGTGGCGACCGCGCTCCACAATTTCGCCGTCCTTCAGTACTAAAATTAAGTCGGCATCCACAACGGTAGACAGCCTATGCGCAATCACGAGCGCCGTGCGATCGCGCGCCACTTCTCTTAAACTCGCCTGAATACCTTGCTCGGTTTGGGTATCAAGTGCGGAGGTAGCTTCATCAAAAACTAAAATCTTAGGATTTTTTAAAATCGTACGAGCAATTGCAACCCGCTGTTTCTCGCCCCCCGAAAGTTTTAAACCCCGCTCGCCGACCATCGATTTATAGCCCTGAGGCAGCCGGGCAACAAACGAATCAATTTTTGCGAGCCTCGCCGCTTCCTTCATCTCTTTTTCTGTTGCCTCTGGTCGACCGTACTGAATGTTGTAGCCAATGGTATCGTTAAACAGAACTGTGTCTTGCGGAACAATGCCAATTGCTCTCCTCACGGACGCCTGCTCAACTTCCCGGAGATCCTGCTTATCAATTAGAACGGCTCCCACAGTAGGGTCGTAAAAGCGAAACAACAGACGCGACAATGTCGACTTGCCCGATCCGGAGGGGCCTACGATCGCCACAGTCTTACCGGGCTGCACCTCAAAACTGACGTTTTTTAAAATCGGCCGGTCTGCTGAGTAATGGAACGAGACATTTTTAAATTCAATTCCCCCAGCAGCTAGTTTGAGTGCTCTGGCTCCCGGAATGTCTTTAATGTCTCTTTCGACCGACAGGAGTTCAAACATCTTGTCCATTTCGACGAGACTTTGAGTTGTTTCACGGTAAGCAAATCCGAGAATATTAAGCGGCAAATAAAGTTGAATGAGGAAAGTGTTGATCGCAACAAAGTCGCCGATCGTCATGGTCTTTTGGACAACTCCCTGTGCAGCGAGGACCATAACAGCAACCAACCCGACTGCGATAATGACGCCCTGTCCACAATTTAGAATCGATAGGGAAGTCTGACTTTGAATCGCGGCGGCCTCATAGCCCTCAAGCGCGCGATCGAACCTCTTGTGTTCATGAGTTTCATTGCCAAAGTATTTAACTGTTTCAAAGTTTAGTAAGCTATCGATGGCTTTGGTATTTGCCTCAGTGTCTTTTTGCATCATCTCTTTGCGAAACTTCACTCGCCAGTTCGTGATCGAAATCGTGTACCAAACATAAATGCCAATGGTTCCCATTGTGATCAGCGCGAACTTCCAGCCAAACGTAAAAAATAGAACAATCGAAACAATCACCACTTCGACGATTGTTGGGAGAATATTAAAAAGCATAAATTGAAGGACGGTTTGAATCCCGCGGGTACCTCGCTCGATAACGCGCGATAGCCCTCCCGTTTGACGATCCAAATGAAACGCTAACGACAAAGAATGAAGGTGTTCAAAAGTCCTCAGGCCAATTTGGCGCTGTGTGAATTGTGTCACACGGGCAAAAATAAAGTCGCGGAACTCTGAAAAGAGCTGCTGGCCGATTCGCGCGGCTGCATAGGCCACTGTTAATCCAATGGCTGCGCTAACATAGACAGTTTCTCCCTGAACGACCAGCGACAGCTTGTCGATCGCTCCTTTCAAAAAGAAGGGAACAGAGACGTTGACCGATTTGGCGATCAAAAGCGAAAGCATGGCGACAAGTACCCGCCACTTTAAGTCGATTCGGCCGGCAGGCCAGAGATAGGGCAGGAGGGATTTCAGCGTCTGCCAGGAAGAGTCTGATTTGCTCTCCGCGGCAGGGTTAAACTGTTTTGCTGGTGTCATTCGGACCTCCTAGAACAGAAACTGTGTAGAACCTCCTACCTCAGGAGTGAAGAAGTGACACCGTTATCATTGACTACTATATGTGTTTTTATCTCGAAATTGCCGCGGTGCGCTTGCCCGGAGAATTAGATTTTACAAGATTTTGTCAGCGTTTTAAGACCGAGCGGGGGTAAATGAGCTCGGGACTGTTCCTAATCAGACTTCATCGATTCATTTTTTGAATTCGGTAAAGAATGAATTTTTCGGCACAGCCTTTGCTGACCTTTCCTTCGGTCGGAATGCGGATTTTGTTTTCTCTGAACAAGCTTTGAACCTTAAGGGGTTACGGTTCTTTGCTTATTAAAAGTTCAACGGAAGCGCGCAAGCCACGACTAATCGTTTAAACGGTTTTGGAAAGTATTAAAATTTCAGCAGCTAATGTTGCTGAACCATTTAGGGGGATCTTCTATGTCTGCAGGCTACTTGGCTCAAGTCGCGATGTTTGCAACAGCAATGTCATTGACTGGCGCTGCTTTTGCTCAAACTTCGACGACGGCAACAGCATCATCGACAGCTACAACTACCGCGACAACAGCGACTGCACCAGCCTCGGGCGAATCAGCAACGAAGCTAAGTGATGTAACACCACAAAATACGGATGTTAAAAAAGAAGGCGACGTCGACACCGACGAAGTCATCACCAACCGCAAACTTCGCGCTGAAACCGGAGCAAAGAAGAAGTACAGCTTCTCTTCAGCTGTCACTTATAGCGGTGGAACTATCAACAACCCAATGTCGGATGTTCGTCCAAACATAACGGCTGGAATCGGTACCCAGATCGCGCCACGCCTTAGCGGCTCGGTTGGGATGAAGTATCGCCTCTCGCCACTGCAAACTCTTTCGGCATCTGTAGGTGTCGGCGTCGATAAACCCTTCCATAGCGACGACAAAAAAAGCTTCCGTGAGCGAAGTTCGGCTTCAAACCCTGGCGTTAGCTACACGACTATGTACAAAGCTCTCGGTATCCAAAACGTTTCGTCTGTATCGGCATCAGCGTACACGACAGATTTCTTGCGAACCAACGGCTATATCGCTGGCTTCGGCTTCACTCAAACCATGGTCTATGACTTTGGCGGATCGAAAACTTCGGTTGGCTTGAGCGCTTCGCTCAGCACTTCAATCTTCGATAAAGACGACGCTCGATTGGCCGCAAATCAAGGTGATTATGGAGTGGGCGCGTTCCCATTCTTTGAATATGTCATCAACGACAAACTAAACTTCCGTACGTTGATCGGCTTTATGGCAGATCATTCGCGTGCGACTGGCGACTTCTGGACTTGGACTGCGAACAAGGTTTATCAGTCAGCTGGCCTCGGAATTTCTGTGACTCGTGACTTGTACTTGTATCCAAACGTTCAGTTCATTCCAGAAGATATTCGCGCTGATCGAACAAACGTTGGAATCACTGCAAACATCAATCTTTAAGGATCGATGCTTGCGCAGGAGTGATCCCGTAAGTGGGTGATCACTTTCTTGGCCTTGATTGGGCATCGACACGGTGGCGATCAAGGCTTTCGCTTTCAAATAGGTTTAGAAAAGGGCATTTGCCTACAAACAGATCGAACAAAGGGAATTTACTACATGAAAGTCCAATCAACTAAGTATCTCGTTTTGGCCGGCCTCTTGGCGGTTTCAACTTCAGCTTTTGCTGAGACAACAGAAACTCCAGCTGCAGAGACAACTACGAAAATTGAAGATGTGACGCCAAATACGCCAGTTAAAAAAGATGGCGAAGCTGATGTTGACGAAGTCATCACCAACCGCAAACTTCGCGCTGAAACTGGCTCGAAGAATCTCTACAGCTTCTCGGCAGCTCTCGGTTACAACGGCGGAACTATCAATAATCCAATGTCAGATGTTCGACCAAACATTGCGTCGGCAGTTTTCGATCCAGCTCAACCAGCTCTTTCGGGATCGATCGGTGGAAAATATAAGATCAGTGCCCTTCAGTCGCTTTCCGTCGACGTAGGTGTTTTAGTTCGTAAGCCGTTTCATGGCGACGACAAGAAGACTTTCCGTGAACGCACAACTGTCAGCAATCCGTCGCTGACTTATCAGGTTGTTTACCAAGCTGCAGGCATTCAAAACGTAACTGCTGTTTCTGGAACATGGACAACAGATGAAGCTTACCGCGCAATCGGTGATTTAGGAACAATCGGCTTTGGTCAGACTGCAATCTATGACTTCGGCGGTTCGAAGTTCTCGGCGGGCTTAGCTTTCGACGCGTCTTACACGGTGTTTGATAAGAACGACGAAGCACTTCGTGGCGATCAATCTGACTATCAGTTTGGTTTCTATCCCTTCGCAGAGCTCGTTCTTAACGACACGCTCAACCTGCGCACTGTCTTCCGTCCATTCACATTCCAACACGTTCGCGCAGAACCGTTTGGCAATGTCGTTCGCAACGTGAACACACAGTCCTTCGGGCTAGGCATTTCGGTTACTCGCGATATTTACCTTTATCCAAACATCCAGTTCGTTCTTGAGGACGCACGTGCTGAACGCACGAACGTGGCTTTGAGCGCTAACATCAACATTTAGTTGGAATGTTCCATCACTGCTATTAGCAGTGATTCAATGACCCCGAAGCCGCATGGTTTCGGGGTTTTTTGTTTTTTGGGGCATCAATGTTTGTTTGACCTAGCGATTTTGTAGCGAATGCGATATCGACAGGTCATCGTGAAATCAAAACGTAACGCCTTGATAGTTCTTAAGGGACTTGTCAGCCTCCTCGTGCTAGCGGCGCTATGTGTAGGGCTAGGGAAGTCCTTTGCTGATCTAGGTCCTCTAGGCCAATTGTTAGCGCCCAGCACAGGCGTATGGCGTCACAAGCCCACCTCGGCAGAAGATCTCCTAAAAAATTTCGGCACAGCTGTGGCTTCGGCTGGGATGAAGCCAGTGTCACTCACCATTGATTCTGACGGCGTGCCACATCTCGCCTCTGAGGACGAGGCTGCGCTCTACTTCGCCCAAGGTTACATCACGGCCTATTACCGAATGTGGCAAATGGACTTTATGGCTCGAATCACGGCCGGACGAGTGGCCGAGCTACTTGGTGAAAAGGCGCTACCGATTGATCGCTTTTTCCGCCGACTCAGAGTTCCCGCAGCAGCCGAAGCATCCGCGGATCTCATGATGAACGATCTTGCCACCCGCAATTCTCTTGTCGCTTACTCGAACGGCGTTAATTCCCGGCTTCAGCAGATTGTAATTACGAATTTGCCGTTTGAGTACCGGCTTTTCGGGACGTTTCCTGAACCGTGGGAGCCAAGACGTGCAGCCTATCTCTTAAAGTTTATGACTTGGCAGCTGACGGGTTACATGTACGATTTCCGTCTATCGTCGGCAAAGACCAAGCTTTCGTCCGAGTTGTTTGATTTACTGTTTCCGATTGCCCCCCGGATACCCGGCACCGTTATAAGCGACAAAGATCGTCCGCTAACTTCCAGATCAACTGAGGGCCGAACGCCACAAAACCAAGCTAGCTACGCGCAACGCAACTTCAAGCTGTTCGATCAGAAGATTCCAGATATGGTGCGCCCCGATCCAACCAATGGAAGTAACAACTGGGCCATTGCCGGGAAGCACATGTCCAATGGACGGCCAGCACTTTCCAATGATCTTCATCTTAGCTACACGCTTCCGGCGCTGTGGTTTCCCATTCAGTTGACTGGGCCTGGTTTCAATGTTTATGGCGCAAGCCTGCCCGGCTCTCCTGGCGTTATTGTCGGCTTCAATGAGACTATGGGGTGGGCAGTCACAAACGGAACCAATGATGTTCTCGATTGGTACTCGCTTCAGTTTCGGGATGAAACTCGTCGTGAATATCTATTTGAAGATTCGTGGCGACCGGTGATCTTGGCCGAAGAAAAAGTTCTTTTGCCCGACGGACGCTATGAAACAGTTCAAACAAGAGAGACGCACATCGGTCCAATTTTATTCGAAGAAGGTGAAGCAACAGCCGTTGCTCAAACCCCGTCGGGTCTCGCTCTGCAATGGACTGGTTTGATTCCGTCCAATGAACTGAAATCATTTTTAACTCTCAATCGCGCCAAAAAAGCATCAGACTGCCGAGATGCATTGAAGGGATACGTCGCACCAGGGCAGAATTTTGTCTGTGCCGACCAGAAAGGGACTATCACTTATCGGCTTGCCGGGCTTTTTCCCGATCGTCGAAATCGCGATGGTCGCTTGGTCAGCGAAGCCTCAAAGTCATCCGATGTGTGGCAGGGCTTTCTATCTCCTGAGGAAAATCCAGCAATTGAAAATGTAAGAGACTTTGTTGTTACTGCCAATCAGGCACCTTTCAATGGAACACGCCAATCTGACTATGGATGGTTTTTTGCGACCCCTTACCGAGCCATGCAAATTGAGCGACTTATCAGTGCCAAGCTGAAAGGAACAAAGAGAAAAGGTAAACTTAACCCCGAGGATCTCATTGAAATTCAGGCGGACACCGGGAGCCTTTTATCTCTGGCATTTAAAGACTTGGTTTTAAAAGAGTCCAAAGCTTCACCACTAGCCGAGCAGATTTCCAATTTCAGATGCCGCCCGGTAGAAAACCTAGCACTTGAAATTAAAAACTGGGCAGGAATCCACAACTCCGATTCTGTCATTGCGACGTTGATGTCTGAATGGCTGGCACGTTACGAATTTGAACTTTGGCAAAGCCGGCTTGGAACTTCGTTTGAATCCTATTGGCCAAGTCGGTGGCGACTTCTTGAAATCAGCCAAAACCAAAGTCAGTGGTCAAGTTTATGGAAAGAGTCACAAAAATCTGTGGCCGACGTTCTCTCGAGCTCACTATCTCAAGCTTGCGCCGCACTTCTAGAATCTCATGCAAGCGTACCGAGCTGGTCAAAGTACCAAGAAACCTATGTCCAACACTCTGGACGAATACCCGGCCTTGGCCGAAGGAATTTGCAAACCGGCGGTTCTGCGGAGTCTATTTTTGCCAACAAGGGCGGTCACGGTCCCACCTGGAAAATGGTTGTTACATTTGAAGATACACCGCGAGCTTGGTTTATGATTCCAGGTGGTCAAAGTGGTGATCCTGGTTCGGTTGAATACGATCGCCACCTCACGGAATGGGGAACCGGAAAAATGCGCCAGGCCCAGTTTTTAAAACGTTCCGCAAAGAGTGGTTCGCAATGAACCAAGCAATTCAGAAATTTATTTTGGCGACAGCATTGATAACAGCGACCGCGTTTTGGACACCGTGGTGGGGCACGGTATTGGTCGCACTTACTCTTGCTTTATTGTCAGGTTTTGGCACTGGACTGCTGTGGATAGCATCATTTTTAGGATGGGTCATTGCGCTGACTTTGCGAGACCTGTTGAACGATCACGGACCAAGCCGAACATTGGTTCGGGTATTTTCGCTCACAGAGTTAGGCAACTCTCTTGCTCAGCCAGCAGTGATCGGGGTTGTCGCAGTGATAGGCGCATGCTTGGGTGGCTCAACTGCAGGCTTCGTCAATGCAGTCAAAGAGTGGCGGCAATCGAAAAGTAGCGCCAACAAAGTTAGCCAGAATAATTAAAAGCCCTGTGGCAAATACATCAGCGGGTTAACAGGCTGACGATTGTACCGAATTTCAAAATGCAAGTGCACGCCGCTCGCTCTTCCTGTGCGGCCCATCTCACCAATTTTTTGACCGCGTGTCACTCGCTCACCCTCTTCAACGCTGAACTTGTTGAGGTGAGAGTAGAGTGTCGCCCAATTTTCGTCATGCTCGACCACAATGAGCTTTCCATATCCAGAAAATCCGCGACCCACGTAAATTACGACGCCAGGTGCGCTCGCCAAAATAGGAGTTCCTTTTTTGGCAGCCAAATCCAAACCATAGTGCCAGCGCTTTCCTAGAAGAAATCCGCGGCTCATACTTGCGTTGTCTACCGGCCAATCAAACTCAAGCCCTGACGTTGGCGCTGACTGACTGTACCTCTCACCACTCCATGAAAGGGTGGGGCCGACTGGTGCTGCGGCCGGTGAGGATTCTTCCAGGACCCCTTCCGGAGTCGATAGTTCGCCCGGTCCTTTAAACGAAGAACACGACAGCACCATAAAAACTGCAGGTAACAAACATGCGATGCGCACAGCTTTTTCGACCTTACGATTTCAAGCCGTAAACGGGGTATGCCTGACATAGCTCAGCGACTTGAGCTTTGATTTTCTCCAAGCGACCGGCGTCACCAGGAGATTCGAGGACCTCAGAAATCCAACCACCGATCAGTTTCATTTCTGACTCCTTCATTCCGCGAGTCGTCAATGCAGGTGTTCCTATTCGTACGCCGCTAGTAACGAACGGTGAGCGCTTTTCGTTAGGTACAGTATTTTTATTCACAGTGATTCCGGCGTGGTCCAATGCGATTTCCGCGTCCTTACCCGTCACCGAGCGATTTGATAGGTCAACCAGCACTAGGTGGTTGTCGGTTCCACCTGTCACAAGATTCAATCCACTTGATAAAAGTGCATCAGCAAGGGCGGCGGAATTTACGACAACTTGTTTTGCATATTCCTTAAATTGCGGCTGAAGGGCTTCGTGAAATGCGACGGCTTTGGCTGCAATGACATGCTCAAGGGGTCCGCCTTGAAGACCGGGGAAAATTCTGGAATTCACTTTTTTCGCTGCTTCCTCTGCATTTTCGTTCGACGAGCCAGATAAAATAATTCCGCCTCTCGGGCCGCGCAGAGTTTTATGCGTGGTGGATGTAATATAATGCGCGTACGGAGCTGGGGACGGGTGAACCCCGCCAGCAACTAGACCTGCAAAGTGAGCCATATCAACAAGCAATGTTGCGCCAACCTCATCGGCGATTTCGCGAAACTTTGCGAAATCGAGCAGTCGTGGGTAGGCGGAATAGCCCGCTATCAGTATTCGTGGCTTTGATTCACGTGCTACGGCTCGAATGGTGTCATAGTTGATTCGACCAGTCGCCGGATCAATCCCATAGCTAGCTGCTTTAAACAATATTCCGCTAAAATTGACGGGGCTGCCATGTGTAAGATGTCCACCATGCGAGAGATCCATTCCTAAGATGGTGTCGCCTGCTTTCGCAGCCGCCAAGAAAACCGCTTGATTCGCTTGGGAACCAGAGTGGGGTTGAACATTGGCGAAAGGAACACCGAATAACTTTTTGAGGCGATCGATCGCGAGCTGTTCGATCTTGTCGACAAATTCACAGCCGCCGTAATAGCGTTTTCCTGGATACCCTTCGGCATATTTGTTTGTCAGAATCGAACCCTGCGCTTCCATCACTGCTTGCGAAGCATAGTTTTCGCTAGCAATCATTTCTAACCCGGAGAACTGTCTTGCCGTTTCTAACTTTAAATAGGCATTGAGTTCAGGATCGACGCTGCTTAAAAACTTTGTCGAAGTCGGTGATGCGACATTTTTCGAACTGCTAATTTCTGTTGAGTACTGCATCTGGCTCTCCTTCAAAATTTTTCTAGTCGTGCAGAATGACGACCGCCTTCAAACACTGACCGAAGAAATGATATTAAAATGTTTCCTGCAAGCTGAGTATCAATCATACGTGAACCTAGGCATAGGACATTGGCATTATTGTGCTCTCGTGAAAGCTTCGCCGATTCCTCGTTCCACGCAAGCGCAGCGCGAATACCTTTGTTGCGATTTGCTGACATCGCCATCCCTTGCCCGGAACCGCAGATTAAAAGGCCTAAAGAGCTTTGATCCTTTAAAACGGCATTCACAACTTTAGTGGAAAAATCGGGATAGTCGACCCGTTCAGAATTTCCTGGCCCCAGATCTACAAATTCAAATCCGTGCTGGGCTGCAATTGCGCTTTGAAAAAGTGATTCTTTTAGATCGTAGCCTGCATGGTCGCTTGCAACGTAAAGTTTCTTCAAGCCTACACCTTTGTGAAAACGAGGCATGAGTTCGTGCCGCCGAACCCAAAGCTGTTGTTCATCACGGCACTGAACTTTCCTTCTCGGGCGACGTGCGGAACATAGTCGAGGTCGCAGTCGTCGCTCGGATTGTCGAGATTGATCGTAGGCGGTGCCGTGTTGGTGGCCATGGCCATCAACGAGAAGGCACTTTCGATCGCTCCAGCCGCTCCCAAAGAGTGTCCCATGACAGACTTCGTACTGCTGACCCATACGGATTTGGCAGACGAGCCGAACACCGACTTAATCGCGCCGGTTTCTTGGCCATCTCCTGCGGGAGTACTGGTGCCGTGAGCATTAACGTACTGGATGTCTGAGGCATTCAAATGCGCATCTTGAAGTGCGTAGGACATTGCCAAAGCTGCACCTGTTCCGCCTGGAGCAGGGTTAGTCATGTGATGCGCATCGGAGGACGAACCGTATCCGGCGACTTCACCAAAAATTCGTGCACCTCTTCGGCTTGCACGCTCGTAATCCTCCAAAATTAAAATCGCTGCTGCCTCACTAAGTACGAATCCGTCGCGATCCCGGTCAAACGGCCGGCTAGCCATCGTCGGTTGATCGTTTCGAGTGGAAAGAGCTTTCATCGCGCCAAAGCCACCAAGGCCCAAAGGACCTATTGCTGCTTCGGCACCTCCTGCGACCATAACGTCGGCGATCCCTCGGCGAATATAAAGCGCCGCTTCGCCGATCGAGTGTGCACCTGACGAGCATGCAGATGTGACAGAATAGTTCACTCCGCGAAGTCCAAACTTGATGGTCAGTTGTCCGCTGGCCATGTTGGCGATGACCGATGGAATGAGAAACGGGGAAATGCGTCCAGGGCCGCGCTCTTTGACAACGGCACCGGCTTGTTCAAGTTCGTTGATCCCGCCGATCCCAACACCTACAAGCGCGCCGACTCGAGCACGCAACTCATCATCAAATTGTGAAGGATCCAATCCAGCACTTTTAAAGGCCTCACTGGCCGCGGCAATCGCAAGGTGAATAAACCTCGCCATTTTCTTTTGTTCTTTTTTTTCGATATATGCCGACGGATCGAAGCCTTTTACTTCGCCAGCAAACCGTACGTCATAATTGGTGACATCAAAGTGCGTCACGGGCCCAATTCCGCTCTTCCCAGCGACGGCGTTGGCCCATGAAGTAGGGAGATCCAAGCCAAGCGGTGATACGCAACCAATTCCAGTTACCACCACGCGGCGCTCAGGTCTTGTGACGCGTTCAAATCGATTCGAAGTGGAAGCGAGTTTCATGCTTAGCCTACCTTTAACAATGCCATTGAAATAGTGGTCCTAGCTTACCGGAACATTTGGTTACGTATAGGGATAGGACTTCGCGGCGATAATACATAAAAGCCCCCCTGTTCGACAGGAAGGCTTTAGAAAAACCGTTCGATTTTTACGAAAGTTTAGGCTTTGCCTTTTCCCTGAAGATAAGTGCAGAAATCGCCAACAGTTTTAAGTTTTTCAGCGTCTTCATCTGGGATCTCGATGCCAAATTCTTCTTCGACCGCCATAACGAGCTCGACAATGTCTAAGCTGTCTGCGCCAAGATCATCGATAAACGATGCTTCAACTTTTACGCGGTCTGGATCAACACCGAGCTGATCGGCAATTACTTCACGAACTTTGGGTTGTACTGTTGCTACCATTGAGACACCTCCTGGGAGTCGATTTTCATTTTTTTAAACTTCAAATTTAGGTCGATGATACAGGCTCGCATGATTCCCCACCGAAGTTAGGAATCAAACAAGTCTTAGATATAAAGTCCACCATTAACACTCAAAGTATGGCCTGTTATATAACGCGCCTCATCGCTAAGCAAGAACGCTGTCGCCGCTGCTATATCTTCGGTCGTTCCCATCGCTCCTAATGGAACGCCAGACAAAATTTTCGCCTTTTGTTCTTCTGACATCTTTTTAGTCATGTCGGTATCTATAAAACCGGGCGCTACACAGTTGAGGCGGATTCCGCGTGAGGCGACCTCTTTTGCCAGCGATTTTGACATAGCTTCAACGCCCGCTTTGGAGGCCGCATAGTTACTTTGACCTGGATTTCCCATTTCGCCGATCACCGAGGTAATGTTGACAATGGAACCCGGGACTTTGGCTTTGAACATCATTTTAATCGCCGTTCGGGCACACAAAAACGAGCCACGAAGATTTGTCCCAATCACCGCATCAAACTCTTCGACTTTCATCCTCAATATGAGCTGATCTTTCTCGATGCCCGCGTTGTTAACGAGTCCGTGTAACGGGCCCGATTCCGCCACTTTGGCAAAAAATGAATCGACCGACGCCTCATCCGCTACATTCAACGGCAGACACAAGTGGCCGGAACCTGCCAAAGATTTCACAACCGCCTGAGCAGCTGATTCATTGGAAGAGTAGGTGACTACGACTTGGGCGCCCTCTGTCGCAAGCCAGGAGGCAATCCCGGCACCAATTCCCCGGGAAGAACCCGTAACGACGATTCGCTTGCCAGCCAACCGCTTTGCCGAAGGTACCAACCGAGGACTTTCCACTGATTGAACTGACATCGAATTCTCCTTAAGTAAGTGCGGTCTCGAGGGCCTTAATATCTGCAATTGAATTCAATCCGAACACCTGTGCTCGATCGCCAGCAATTTTTTTCGCCAAGCCCTGCAGCACCTTGCCAGTCCCGCACTCAACGAACTTAGTAATCCCTCGATGAAGCATCTCTTCCTGGCATTGAGTCCAGAGTACTGCACCAGAAATTTGACCAATTAATCTCTCGCGGATGACGTTTGCATCTTTCGACGACTGTGCATTCAAGTTTTGAATGACATCAAACTTTGGACTAGAAAAAGAAATTCCTTCAAGCACTGTGCGCATCGCGTTTTCTGCCGGCTTCATTAGCTGACAATGAAAAGGGGCTGATACTGAAAGAGGAATAAACTTTGGTTTGCCGGAATCAGGACCAAGCTTTTCAGCCAGCCATTCCGCTTTGGCGTTGGCCCGCATCCATTCAACTGCCTTCGCTGAACCACTGACCACGACCTGCCCAGGGCAATTGAAATTCGCCGGCTCGAGGGGTGTCTGGTCCGATGCAGATTCGACCTCTTTACAAAGCTTGCGAGCCATTTCATCTGTCATGCCGAGAACAGCGCACATGGCACCCTCGCCAACGGGAACAGCTTTTTGCATTTCTCGGCCGCGCTCGCGAACGGCCGCGATCGCCTCTGGAAAAGCAAGAACACCTGCGTGCACAAGAGCCGCGTATTCACCAACGGAGTGCCCGCACGATGCGGTAATTTTTAAATCAATAAGCTCGTGAACTACTTTTTGTGTCACTGTTGATACCAAAAGCAAAGCCGGCTGAGTGTTCTCGGTCATCTGAAGGTCCGACTCGGGACCTTCGAAGCAGAGCTTTTTCATATCAGTTTTTAAGCGTTCGCTGGCTTCCTCAAACAAAAGACGAGCTGTTTGGAATTCTTCGAAAAGAAACTTTCCCATACCGATCGTTTGACTGCCTTGCCCGGGGAATAGTGCTCCCCACGCGTTCGATTGACTCATTTCTATGACTCCAAAATTTAGAATTTTAAGAGCAAGCTTCCAGATGTAAGGCCCGATCCAAAGGCCGTCAAAAGGACGTTATCTCCACGTTTAATTCGACCGTCGCGGATAGCTTCATCAAACGCGATTGGAACTGTTGCGGCGCTTGTGTTTCCTGTTTCATCAACATTGATGACGACTTTTTCCGCCGGGATCCCAAAATGTTTACCGACCGCATCGATGATCCGAAGATTGGCTTGGTGCGGGATCAACCATTGAATTTGATCCATTACGAGCCCGTTTGCGTCGAGCGCCTCTTGGCAAACATCTGACATCGTTCGCACTGCGTGTTTAAAAATCTCGCGCCCTTTCATCGACAGGAAATTGAATCCGCTTTCGATAGCTTCAACGCTCATTGGAATAGCCGAACCTCCAGCTTTCAGCATGAAGAGCTCCCCAAGGCTTCCATCGGCTCGCATGTGCACACTGTACACTTTAGAATCCGATTTCGGCTCTGCTCGACTTGCGATAACCGCACCGGCACCGTCACCAAACAGAATGCAAGTTTCACGATCTTTGTAGTTTACAAAGGGATGAAGAACTTCTGCACCGACGACTAGTACGTGCTTGTAAAGTCCGGTGCGAATAAATTGATCGGCGATTCCTAAGCCGTAGACAAACCCCGAGCAGGCAGCGTTCAAATCAAAGCTCATTACATTGCGCGCACCGAGCTTGTGCTGCAAAACACAAGCTGTCGAAGGTGTCGGCTGATCGCCGCTCACAGTGCAGAAAATGATCATATCAATATCTTGAGCGCTAAGACCGGCAGCCTCAAGGGCCCGTTGAGAAGCAATCAACCCGATGTCACTTGTAAATTGCCCTTCAGCGGCGATGTGACGGCGTTTAATTCCTGTGCGCTCAACAATCCATGCATCGTTAGTTTCAACCATTTTCTCGAGGTCGGTATTGCTCAAAACCTTTTCTGGAAGATAAGAGCCGGTACCACTGATGCGCGTGTAGTAGGGCGTCTCAGCAGGCCTCCCGACAGCATGCCGGATTTTTCCTGCTGAAACATTCGTCGGGACCGAGGCTTTGGGATCAGAAGCAATGGTTGACATAAATCGCCGTCCTTTGGTGTAAGCCCGCAATATAAAGCGACTCTCGCTGCAATTCACATCGCTCCGTGGCGATGTGGATGATCAGTCATCGCTCCGTGGCGATGTGGATGATCAGTCATCGCTCCGTGGCGATGTGGATGATCAGTCATCGCCAAACATTACGACACGCAGTCGACGCAGAAAAACCTCCCGGCTAATCTAGCGAGGAGGTTTTCAAATTTCTCTAAGTCGCGGCTAGGTAAATTGAAAGGTTCAATACCTAGTTTTTTGCGACCACAACTTCTTCACCTTTGTAGTAGCCGCATGAGCTACAAACAGTGTGAGGAAGTTTTAGCGAACCGCAGTTAGCACACTTATTAGTCGTCTTTGGGACTGCGAAATCGTGCGAGCGACGCATGTCGCGCTTCGAGCGAGTAGTCCGTTTCTTGGGCGTTGGCATAGTGACTCCGTAAATAGAAACAAGGGGCCTTACAAACAAGGGGCCTAAAATACCTGATGAAACCATAAAATCAAGCATTTAGACCGGTCCAAGCGGGAATAGCTCCAACCTATGTCCAAACTTGAGGCATGTGCTCATCATTTTTTGGACAGGTGGCAGTCTCCCGTCAGACGATTTACGTCAGATCGAACCATTTCGATTTGGGACGGCGCGAATCTTTCAATAGGTGTTCATTAGGTGAATCCGTGAAGAATGACGGGTCCGCTCGACTATAAAATTTTAAGGAGCCTTTAAATGATCTCAACAAACCGACATGTGTTTGCAGCTACCGCGACAATGCTTTTAGGCCTCGCGCTGGTAGTACCGATGAGTTCGTTTAGTGCCGCTTATCCCGCCGCCTATCCCACTGAGGAAAAGGCAGCGCGAGGCCCTGCAGGGGCAGAGATGGATCCAGTCACTAAAGCCCTCTACCAGGCATTGGACGAAAGAGCACGAAGCCAAAGCGATTTCGAACGCAATGAAGCGGCTGGGCGCCCAAAGGAGAACGGAACCAAGAAGCAGCTTCGGATCGAGCTGGGAGATGAACTTGGCGGCGGAGTATATTCGAATGATCGACGTGAGCGTTTCGCAGTTCGACAGCAAGAACGGGATAAGGAGTCCGAAATTCCGACCATCGAATCGAAATTAGATGCAGAATCTCGAGAAGTTCGTTCGCAAATTCGCAACGAAAGAAGCGAGAACCGGCGCCGGGCCAAATCGTCACGCCGTGGACACTGGATCGACGAATAAAGTTATTTTATCGCGCGAATCTGATTGGCCACTAATCCAGTGGCTGCTTTGTTTCCTGACCAAGCTCCATAGCTAGCAACAGTCACCAGCGCCGAAACACTGAGGTTTTGTTTTTTTGCGGTCGCAAAATGAGCGGATTTTTCAGCCCACTTGTATCCGTTTGCAATCGGGGAGCGAAGCTTCAAAGCGAAAAGCGAATCTCTAAGAGCTAAACCTTGAAGCGACTCAAGAGTGTCTAGTTGCGCTTGAAATGCTGCTTTCGACTGCGGCGGAAATCCCGACGGAAAAAAGCCCGTTCCTTCTTGGCGATTCAAGGCCTCGTTGAGCCATACATCTGCCGTTTTACCCAACCCCGGATTAACTAGCAACTGGCCAATCCAATAGGCCGCAGCCGCGGCCTGCACTCGCTGGTGGGTGACCCACGATTTCATTTCTTCGCCGTTCCATCGACGCTCTCCGAGGAGGGACCGCGAACTTCGGAGGGACGCTTCGAGGCGGGGACTGAGGCGAGCGAGGCGGGCGGCCCGGTCTTCAAATTTTGCACTTCTCAACATCAAAACTGAACGAGCGTAAAGCCCAAGAAAATGGGAAATTTCGACTGTTTTTGAATCTCCGAAAGAACCATCATCGCCCATTCTTGCGAACGCCCATTCGAAGGCCATAATTCCGCGATCGATGATGAAACCATTTCCCAGCGCGACTCCTGCTCGGATCCAGTTCCATCCTTCAAGCTGGTGACTGACTAAGACGCGATCTGGAAATCGCCGATTCAAACCGAGCGCGCCGTCGCCAGCAGGGCGCGCCAATGGATTGATTTTTTTTGCGATCTGCTGCAGCTGAACGTTGGCTCGCCAAAGCTTGATTTCATCTGTTTTCAAGCTCGCGGCCATGGAATCGTCGGGAGCTGAAGCGCAATTGAATGCAAAAACTAAAATCAAACATCCGACCAGAGATTTCATAGAATCAACTTTCGTAGTTCTTGCTGCGAATAAACATAGTCGGCATAAATCATCGTATTTGTGATGTTGCGATGTCCGAGCGCGACCTGCACTAAGCGAAGATCTTTGGTCTTACGGTACAATCGAATAGCGAAAGTGTGGCGAAGTGCGTGAAACTTCTTTCCCGTTGGTCGGTACCAAACCCAAACTTGGCGAAGGCGATGATACCCAATCGGAAATAAATCTCCAGATGCCCCGGATACATGTCGATCCGAATACTCTCTTAGTCTTTCGAAAAGCCATGGAGCCAACGGGAGTTCTCGATCATTGGAACCTTTTATTCCGCGAATGAAAAGTGTTTTGTCGTAGGGATTTATATCCACTTTTCTTAAACCCAAGAGCTCGGTCGCGCGCGCACCAGTTTTTAACGCCAACCAAATCAATAAGACGTCGCGACTTTCCTCAGCAGGCCCTCTGCCCAGTAGAGCTTCGAGGCGCTCTACTTCGGGATCCAGAAGGTATTTGTTCTTATTTAGAGCATATCGTGTCGACGTTGCCATTGCTCATCATCATGAAAACCACGCGTCGCATTGGTCAACGCGTTTAATGGAATGGATGACATCGGTCGAATGATTGTTAGGGATGTTGAAAGCCCATTAAATTGCCGGTATCGCGATCGTGAACCAAGACAGCGAAAATCGTGTCCGAAGGGTTTAAAGCCCGCCAGCGCAGTGGATAGGAACTTGTTCGGTTCCGACCAACATTCACTCAACGCATGTGCTGTTCGTGTCCTGCGGCTAGATCGCTGTGGTGGAAATGAGTGGCTACGGTGAAATCGATAAATATATCCAACTCCGAGCCAGTCACTGCTCCTTGCGTTCGTTGGCAATTTATCGACGATAAGCCGGGAGCCGCAGTGTAGCCTCCAAGTCAGTGGCCGCCGAAAGAGGCAAACCACCCGAAGCATTTTGGCCGTTGCTCAATGATAGGCTTGGATCCCCGCCTGATGGACAGTTTTCGAAAGAAGGGGACCATGAGACACCCCCCAAAGTCCGAAAGCGTGGCAGAACGGCATTTTACGTCGATTTAAGAATAGTAAGTAATTATAAATACTTAATAGTCACACTTATAACTATAAGTGTGACTTTGAAACATATGGCAGTCGACATTCGGACAAAACCGAATGGAAACGTGAAAAAAGCTTGAGATTTCATGGATCTAGACTTGCCAAATCTAACCGAGGCTGATTCGATGTTGTGAAACGCATCGGTTTAAGTTGTGATTTAGATTGTTTCTGATGTGTTTCACAAGGGGTCCAGATGGATTTGCGAACTGAAGTTTCACCAGATACACACCCAGAAGCGCCAGCAGAAGTACCATTCGATGTGCCATTGGCAGAGGGGGCCTCATCACCACCTGGCTTCCAGCGAGCCAGATCGAGCCTTCGCCAGCGATATGAAGCAGAGGCTAGGGTCATCGAAAAACGATTGGGCGGCTTGGAATCCGTTCGGGAATCACTCGGTTTAAGCCAAAGGAAGATGGCGCAACTGCTTTTAGTTGATCCTTCGGCATGGACCAGATGGACAAGCGGGGATACAGCTCCGCCTCATGTTTGGCGTTCCCTCGCTTGGTACTTAGCACTTCAAGATAAATATCCAGCTTTGGACGCAGCATTTTGGCTTCAAGGCGTTGCACGAGCGGCGGATGGTGATCGAATTTCTCAAAACGCAGACGAAATTCGGGCTGGGCGACTTCAAACGCGCAGTCTTGAACTCAAAGTCCAGGAACTGATGAACGAACTCGAAAGCCTGAAAGCTCGCTCAAAGGACTCAACCGCAGGACCATCGGGCGAACTCGATGAAACACAGCAAAAGGAACGACGCGCTCAGGTAGAAACTCGGGCGCTAGCCAACTTTTTTCTTGCTGTCACATTCGCGGCGCTCGGCTATGTGATCGCGGTCTATTTGGCGAAGTGACCGGCCTCCTGCGCAGACGAGCCAGTGTCACTTTCTGGGACGTTCCAGATTGCGAATTGCAATTCGATTTCTAATTTTGCATAGAAAGTTTTGTACGATTTTCTCCGATAAGAAAGAAGCCAGAAACCATGATTTTCAATGGGGTTTCTGGGGAGTTTCTTCCTCTTGAATTTTTCTGGAGACGTACATGAAAAAAGAGCTATTCTCTCGAATTGTCTCTCCAACTGTCAGACTAGCAATGTCGTTCGCACTTTCGATCAGCGCGATCTCTGTTTTCAGCGGCTGCACGCGAAAAGAAGAAACCTCTTCGATCACGGTCGCCATGCCGGATTGGAACAAATTAACGAGCAAAAAGCAGGGCAAAACCGCGGGCACACTTTCAGGAAGCAAAGCTTCATCCGTTAACACACTTGCAACGGTCACGGTCGTTAGCCGGGTTATGATCAATGTTTCAGGCCCCGATATTCAAAACCAAATCGTCTACATCTGGGAACTCGGCGATAACTATCAAGGCGGAGCGACCATTCCGACTCCACCTCCGGAGCACACGCTAATTGTACCGAGAGGGTCTAATCGTTTGATTCAAGTCTTAGCAATTCTAGAAGAGATCGACACGGCTTCTGAAGGCGGTGGCGGCGGGCCGATGTCATTTTATTACGGTGAAACTGTGAAGTCGATCGCCAACGCGGTCGAGCCGGTGACAATTGCACTCGCTCAGGAGAGCGCTGCCAGCGCGGGCGATGGCTCGATTTCTGGGCGATACTTTAATGCTGATGGCTCGACACCAACAGGCCCAGTTGATATGTACTATGCGCCCTTTGGCCGACGACCAATGATCGTCGAACGTACCAGCATTTTTAGCGGGCACTTTCATTTCTATTTGATGCCGACTGTGCCGTTTACGTTCCGAATGCGCGAAACAGGTACACCTCTTTTTGAGAACGTCACAACCGCCAGTTTCGGGACCACAAATCAGTACTCCAACCGTCTTCTTCAAATCGCCGTGCCAGCTGGTTATAGCGAATACAGTGGAGGCGGACCGCGTAGGCTACGAAGTGCGCGATCGAAAGTCGTCGGCTTCACAGGGCCGGGAGCTGCGCTTGTTGGCCGTGCAACCTGTTATCCAACTCCGACTGGACCTCTTCCAGGTTTCTTCGATGCAGCGACCGGCGGCAATGAAATCTTGTGGAATCCGGTGAGTATACTTCCGACCGAGGTTCGCATTCTCGGCGGCGGCATTGGCACTAGCAATGGCGAATGCAGTGCTTACACGGATGTTGGTGTGAATAGCTTTCCGATTTACATTGATAAACTCATGGATGGCGATTCGCCGCTTGGCAACCGCGGACCATTTAAAATGTTTGATCTTGGCTCCGGCCTCGGAAGTACATTCCTCGATGTTTCCGTCGCGAACGGAAACCTTGAAATCAAATGGGAATATTTGGCAGAAGTTGTCGGCAACAGTGTCGATGGTGTTGGTATCTTCTATAAAATTTTGCCTCCTACTCAAAGCATGGAAGATCGTTGGCACGACAATGCACCGTGCAATCAACTTCAGGGGCTAGGTTTTACTGAAATCACGCGAGTCCCAACGGGGAGCAATGCTGCAAATCCCGTCGATAGTTATTCTTGGACCACGCCTAATTTGATAGCTTACAATGCCGGCCGCCTTAAAACAGTCGTATGTCCATATAGAAATTCAAAACCCGGCTATTACGACTATGCCCTTAGTCACTATCAAAAATCAGGTGGCGGACCAACAGCCACGAAAATCATGGCGACCTCAATTTCCGAGCCAACTACGACATCCGCCGCAGGCAACCCGCAACAAATTGTTGAATCCACATGTACAGTTCTTCGGATTGCAACGACCGATGCGACCGGAATTGTCGCTCGTCGAGCCGGCGGCACGGGCACGACACAGCTTTCGGTTTCAGCTATCGGCGCACCGTCTGGTGTTCGATTCTACAATGACTTTGCGTGCACAGATCCTGGTGGCGGATTAGCCACAATCACGCCATATCTTTTCAACGACGTAGCCCTCATTGGAATGAAAGCGGACAGTACTGTCACTTCATTTCAATTGGAAGTTATCGATATCACTCCTGGCGGCACGTCGCTTCCCTCAACAACGCATTACATGTCGCGTGTTTCACCGATGGCCGCGCAAAACATTCTCACCCTAACAAAGCCAACCATAAAAGCTTGGCAATGCTATCCGATTGCCTACTTGCGTGGACGGGTTGCTGGGCCTGTTTTTCTTGGCGAAGGGGGTATCTCTGCATCGCTGACTCTCGCTGGTGCGGCCGACCTCTATCACTACCAAGATAGTCAGTGCGACAACCCGGCAAGTCCGTCTGTTCCGCTAGCGGCGGATCAATCCTCGGCTTTGCGGTACTTCAAATATACTGGGAGCGCTGGCACGGTAAACGTGACCCCTGACATTACGAATTTTAGTCCTCTAACTCAGGGAGTAAGAATTTTGATTGTCAGCCAGCCTGCGGCACCGAATTCGCTTCGCTACGAAATACAAGAAAATCTCAACGCCGGCGGGTGTTATCCGTTTAGGCTGGTCGCCGTAAACAGTCTCAAAGAATACTCACCAGTCCCGAACGATCAATTTTTGCTTTACACATTTAGCAGTGCGGCAGCGGGAATGAGCGGCGTGTACACTGACCCTGGCTGCTCCGCAGCTGCTGGCAGTGCGGTTGGTATTTTGTCTGGCAACACAAAGAGCCCAGTTCACTATCTTCGATGGGATACAACCGGGCCTTTGACGCTTCATGGAAGCGGCACTTCGATTCCCGTCGAATATTTGAACTTGTTCGTCAATCCGTGATATCGGGGCTTGCTGCATAGCTTCCTAGACTTCAAACGAAAGGATCGAGGGAACTCGATCCCAACAGAGTCTTCACTCTTTCTTCTGTTGCGTGTTGCACCAACCCACGCTTACTGTCGATCACCAGCGAAAATAGAAACTTTGAGTGAGGTTACGATGAGCAGTACACGAGGAACGTTTGAATTGCTTGGTCAACACGGCGAACACGAACAAGTTGTTTTCTGCCACAATAAAGATGTGGGCCTGAAAGCCATCATCGCGATTCACAACACGACGCTAGGTCCCGCACTTGGGGGCACGCGCATGTGGAACTACCGAAACGAAGAAGAGGCGCTTATCGACGTGTTGCGACTCTCGAAAGGCATGACATATAAAGCCTCCGCTGCTGGTCTCAATCTTGGTGGCGGAAAAGCAGTCATTATCGGCGACCCGAAAACAATGAAGACTGAAGGGCTCTTTCGTGCATTCGGCCGCTTTGTCAACTCACTGAACGGACGCTACATCACTGCTGAGGACGTAGGCACGACGGTTCGTGAAATGGAATATGTCTTCATGGAAACCTCTTGGGTTACAGGAATTCCAAAAGCCTTTGGCGGCTCCGGCGACCCAAGCCCGTACACAGCGCACGGTGTCCTGATGGGGATCAAAGCGTCGGCAAAAGAAAAATTTGGCGCCGATAATCTTAAGGGCTTGAAAATCGCAGTTCAAGGTCTAGGAAGTGTGGGTTTCCATCTTGTAGAGTATTTGACGACCGAAGGAGCCGAAGTCACGGTTGCCGACATCGATATGGACAAAGTGAAACGCGTTGCTGATCGATTTAATTGCAAAACAGTTGCGCCCGACCAGATTACTATCACCGAGTGCGATATCCTAGCGCCGTGTGCTCTAGGTGCCGTGATCAACGATCAAACAATTCAAAAACTAAAAACCAAGGTCATTTGCGGCGGCGCGAACAACCAGCTGGCCGAGGCGCGCCATGGCGACATGCTTCGCGAACTGGGAATCTTATACGCACCTGACTACGTGACCAATGCCGGCGGCTTGATGAATGTCTTCGTCGAACTCGAAGGTTATAGCCCAGATCGCGCACTCGATAAGACTGTTCAGGTTTACGACAATTTGATGAAAGTCTTCGCGATTGCAAAGCGTGACGGAATTGGAACACATACCGCTGCAGATCGGCTTGCTGAAGAACGCATCATCACTATGGGGAAGTTGAAGCAAACCCACCAGGGCGTGTCTTTACGACCGTTCTCAACGTTAAAAGAAATGAAAAACCGCTAGAGCCGCCTGCGGACCATCTGTGACCGGGCGCTCCATTGGAGTGTCCGCACGCAGGCTTCCATTGACAGAAATAGGCTCTAGGCTCGAGTTTTTTAGTATGGATAAAAACACACCTTCGAATTCTCAGCGCCCCAACCAAAACCCATCAAAAAACCCATCAAAAAACCAGGTTGTGCCAGAGGGCCTCGCCAAAGAACTAGAGGGAATTTCTGATCGCGATTTTCTTCAGGATTCGGTTCTTGGACTGGTCGAAACACTCGCCAAGCACAAAACAATCGTGATTGCCGTGGTTGCAGCGATCGCGGTGGGCGGGATCGGCTATGCCGCAAACGGCGCGATCAAAAGTCGCACAGAATCAAAAGCGCAAAACGCCTTTTTCCCGATCGAGAAATCCTACACTGAGAAACGCGAAAAATTTGATCAGGCCAAATTTGCGGACCTGACTGGTCAAAAAGCAGAAGGAGCCATTAAGGCAACTGGCGACCTAGCAAAAGACTATGGCACTCTTGTCGAAGATCTCGAAGCGTTTGCAAAGACCCACGCCGGGACTGCGGCAGGCGCACAAGCGGCAATGCTCGCCGCAGAAACCCGAATGTCCTACAACCAAGCGGATCTTGCTGGATCGACTTTGGACTCCCTCGTAAAAGAAACTAAAGCTACAAATCTCATGGGTGGTTTGGTTCGGATGGCCAACGGAAATGCGTGGGCCCAAGCAGGCAAGTGTGACCTTGCTGTAAAAGCATGGGAACAGGTTCTTGCGACGAAGGAAATTTCCTTCCTTCACGGCGAAGCGGCACTTCGTTCGGGGCTTTGCCTCGAAAAAAGTGGAGACAAAACCAAAGCGGCCGAAATGTACCGCAAAGCATCGGGTGAAAGCGAACGCTCCTCGGCCTCGCAGACAGCGAAAGCTCTACTTCGCGCCATCGAAATGGGGACTTGATGTCTCGAAATGTGCGTTCTCTGTTTGTTTCGACAGTGCTCTTGTTCGGAATCTTTACGAGTGGCTGCAGCCTGCTTCCTACGTTGAAGAAAGGCGGTCGGGAACTCGTTCTTGAACCGACATTCGTTCGTTCAACTCAAACCGCCGAATCCTTTAGCTATCGACGGCTCAATCGAATGACACCGCTGGTAACCAAAAAGACAGTCATTCAAGGTAACGCAGTGGATGGTCTCGTCAATTACGACCGCAAAACGGGCCAGGAGATCTGGCGAATCGACCTTGAAAATGGAGTTGAGGGAGGCGCGGAGCTCGCTGCCGACACATTATTTTTTGGAGCCGGCGACGGACTCTTGCGCTCCGTCGACGCCGTCAGCGGCAAAACCAACTGGTCTGTTCCAATGCGAGCAGAGCTCTTGTCGGCCCCGACTCTGGACCGCGGTATTTTAATTGCTCAGACAGGTGCTGATGTACTTTATGGACTTGAAGCAGAATCAGGAAAACTGCTTTGGACGTACAATCGTCAAGTGACAGGAAATCTTTCTGTTCGATCTTCCACGCGCCCAGTGGTTTACGGTGACAATGTCCTAGCAGGATTTAGCGACGGTTACCTCGTTGCACTTCGAAAGCGAGACGGTGTCGTACAATGGGAAAGAAAGCTCGGCAAAGGCAATCGTTTCCGCGATGTCGATTCAACGCCCGCGATTAACGGAAAAAAAGCCTACGTAGCAAGCTACGACGGGCTTCTTGTCGCGTTAAATCTCGATTCTGGTGAAGTCATTTGGCAATCAGATTTTGGCGGTTATCTACCCGTGACAATCGGCACTGGGGCTTATGCTGATCGGCTTTACTTTTCGACGATCGACGGTCGAGTTTTAGAAATTGAAGAGGCAACCGGAAAAGAGTTGCGAGCAATCAAGCTCTCGACCGGCATCGCGACACAACCGCTGATCACAAAAAAACTTCTTATTTTTGGCGAATCTGAAGGAGCAATTCGAGTCATAGATTTGGATTCTCTTAAAACGGTTGCGCACTATTCTAGCGGTGAGGGGATTTTATCGACGCCGTTTTTGGACACGAAGAAAAACGAACTTTGGTTTGTTTCCTCGACTGCGAATCTGTATGCGCTGAAACTTTCTTACCGAAGAGTGGCTGAAAGGTTTCCATGGAAGCGGCTCGAGTCCTCTCCTACATCATCATCGTTTTAGTTTTCGGAACTTCGCTTGGCGGATGTGCTAGCCGTCCCTGTCGGCAGCCTCGCGCCCCAGAGCTTGATCAGACGGTTAAGCAGCCAGCGATTACATCAAGCGCGACGAGCCCAGAAGGTGGATCGAATGGGAACGAAAATGCACCGTTAAAGGTTCGAGTTTATAAGTCAGATGGAAGCCGCCAATGCGAGAGGCGGGGTGGGAAATCCGTCGAAGCCACTGAACGTGAGCTAGCGGGAATCCCGGTTTATCATCGCGAAAAACGAAGCGACGGATTGATGCATATTCAAGTTTGCGGAAGTCCAACGGGAATAATTAATATCTACGAAATCGATTCATCTAATCTCAAGCAAGCCGAAGAACGCGGCTTCAAGCGCTGGGAGGAATAACGAAATGAAACCAGAAGTAAAATCGCGAATCTTGACAACTAAAGACGACAAAGTACTGACCGAGCTCGATCGCGTGCTCGACCAGATGACGAAAACTCCTTTGGGGAGGCGGCATTTTTTGGCGGCTGTTCCATTTCTAATCTCGGCGTGCGCGTCGGGCGGGGGCAGTCGGTACCGTGAGGGCGACAATGCTGGCCAAGAAACTGAGATCACAGTGGATGACGAGCGCCGTATGACCCGCGAGGCTCTTCAGGAAATGAAGAAGGACTATCCTGCGCTGAAAGATGCTGAAATGCAGAACTATATTTCTGCAATGGGAAATCGGATCGCGGCCGCAAATGGCCTTGAGGGAAAACCCTACGACTATTCATTCACTGTCGTAGACGTGCAATACGTGAACGCGTTTGCTCTTCCGGCAGGCACGATCTACGTCACAACACCTTTGATTGCGATGGCCGATTCCGAGGCCGAACTTGCAGGTGTGATTGGACACGAAATCGGACATGTGACCGCAAGGCACACAGCTGAACGCATGGACCAACAGAAAAAAGGGACCTCGTCATGGGTGTACGCTCTGGGCGGAGGACTGCTTGGCGGTGCCGCTGGCTTCGGAATTGGAAAACTAATCTGTCCTCCAAGCGACAATGACTGCTTACAGAAAGCAGCAACTCTGGGCGCTGCCGCCGGCGGGGCCGGCGGACTTTTAGTTCAAAAGTACAAATTCATGGCGAACTCGCGTGAAGACGAAATGGAAGCTGATCGAATTGGCTTTAAAACTTCTGTGAAGGCCGGGTACAGCCCAAAAAATGTTGGCGATTTCTATGCGAAACTTCAAAAAATGGAAGACGAACGAAGTCGCGGTGGACAACCACTACTGGCTAGTCTTGCCGACGCGATGTCTACCCATCCACCAAGTCGCGAGCGCGTAAGCCAAATGAACGAGCTTGCAGCGGCAACTCCGGGTAATTCAAAAGCCATTGTTTCATCGTCCGCTTTTGATCGAATTCGAAAGCGCGCAAACCAGCTTAAAAAACCCACGACCTAAGCCCGGTATAGAAACAAGAGATTCTTTGCTACGATAGTTGGAATGAAGGCAACGAATCGGCTGAAAGCCTGGATTGCGAACAAATGGGACACAGCAGAAACCTGGCTTCCGGGTTTCTTAGTCGCAGTTTCAGTTCTTGTTGTGTTGATTGTCGCCGTTGTTCGTTTCTTAGATAGCGGAAGTCCGCGCGAGCCGGCTGCCTTTGTTGAAATCTCTGACTCCGAAATTCCGGCTGACACGGTCTATGCTGACGGTCGAATCGATGACGTCGCGAAAAGGCGACCGCGAGACATTGGCTCGGGAAAAAGTGGTTCTTCGCCAACGTTTATTTTCGCCATCAAAGATAGTCCATCGACAAGTGAGATTTCGACCCGCACTGGAATCAATGGCAGCCGCGCGCGAGCTGTGGTTTTAGCACCGGATCTTCTTTCGCGCTCACCTGGAAAAGAAATTGCGCTGCCGCTTGAACTTTTTGAGGACACAAAGCCAGTGATTATCTTCAAAGTAATATCCGGTTATGAAGTTAATTCGGGAATTCACACCGGACGGGCAGAAGATGACCCAAACAGCCAAGTCAATTTAACGACGGCCGATGGGATGGTGTCTGGTTTTATAAAGTACCGTGGAAAAAGCTATCGGATCATATCGGATCCAGAGCGCGGTATTCACTACATCATTGAAGTTCAATAGTTCTTTATTTTTCCGTCGCTCGCGATCGGTTTTTGATGCGGGTATTAATTCCTTGATTAAGATTTGTGTCACCACAAGGATTTCCAACGAGTCTCGCATGAAGTTCGAACAGCCGCTGCTTCATGGTGTTGCATTCTTGGCAATGAAACTTTGCCGAGACGGTTTCAGATTTGCACACGCTTTCAAGACTTGTTTTGAACTCATTCCACTTCTCTTGAAGTCCGTTCGCATTGCGATTTATGAAAAGCTCTGCATCGCGCGCATTCGAGAGTTTAGCACACTGGCTTGTAACATCTTGTCCGCGCCCAACGCAGATTGCTTTTGTCGGAGAACTACCCAAAACAGTGCCAAATAAAAGAGGATTGCACATTGCCTGACCGGCTTCGCACGTCAGATTTTCATTTCCGATTTTATACTCTCTGACGGCCTGACACCGTTTGTTTTGGCCGTCCAAATTCGAAATCATGCCGGCAAAAACACAGGGGAGTTTTCCTTGATAGTAGGCTTTTTTAATCGCAGCGCGATCACCGCATGATTCGGGCTTTGGCGCACAAGCAGCAAACTTCGTCAATACGACTGATTGTACGACTGATTGTTCGGCTGCCGTTGCACCGGCTGCAGGCTTTCCTGCGGTTGGTGCAGGCGGGGAAACATCGGACGGGTGTCGTTCGATTCCACCGGCAAGAAACAATTTAGCATTTACTTCCGACATGCAACGCCCAAAACTTCCATCGTCTATCATTGGAACAAAAACAAGTTTGCCATCGCCCAGGTCTTTTCTTTCTTTGTCGCAAATCTGATCAGGGCTTTTGCGCTCATCCAAGTATGGCTGAATTTCAACACGATTTATTCGTCTTCCAAATTTGAGCGTTGGTGCTGCAGGCGGCGGGAGAGGAAAAGTCGTCGCTAAATTTTCTTCACCAGTCAATTGGGCCGTAGCTTGAATATTTCCTGCGGCAGGTGCGGGCGCTCGAACAGCCTCAACCACAGGAACTGCTTCAACCGCCTCGACCTCTGGCTGCGCAGTGTCCGAGTTGAACACAAGTTCTCCAGCAGTTGCTCGATCGAAGAGCGCTTGGATCTTTCCTTCCTCTTCGTCTGTACAAATACTGAGACCCGAATGATCGATTGCTTTACCACTATCATTCGTGAATGTTTGGTTTTGATGTTTTGAACGACAGCTGTAGCGCTTTCCCTTGATTTTTCCTTGCGCCAGAAGTTCCACATAATCTTGGATGTTCGTCGCCTGCGAGCCAGGGCGGAGTGCTCGGGATACAGCACCAAGTGTTTGAAGCATGGATGTGGGACTTGAGCTCTCGGATTTTACTGGACTCACGATAGCAATTACAGCATTGCCTGAGTTCGCACCGCTGGCGGCGATCGCGGCTTCAGTTAACGGCATTTGGGTCTTTGGCAGCGCGGTGTCTGCAGCCGTTTTTCCGCGTGGATCAGAAACTCTTTCTGCATATTGCAGAAATGCTCTTTCATCGATACGAGCGAAAACTGAAGAGCCCGCGCTTTGAGATTTTGAACCCACCTTAACCGCAGGGTTACAGCGATACGTGCCAACTTCTTGCTGCCAAATTATTCCCTGACCTTGATCGAAACAGCTTCTCAAGGCGGACTCACAAAACTTGCTTTGAAGGCAAGGTTGAACAGTCGCTGCCTTGGCTTCGCGGGTTAAATTCTGATCAAGAAACTCTAGCCACACTTTCAATTTTGACCGCGCCCGCGGATCGCTATCAGAAAATCTAGCCTGAGGGTCTTTAGAAAGCTCGATCAAGATCTTCCGAACACCTTCGATATAGGCAATGCGCTTTCCCTGCGGAAGCCGCATGAGTTCCGAGTACGAAAGTAAGTCTCCGTTGGACGTTTGCGACCAAACCTTCGGCGACAGGAGACAAATCGCGATAAACGCCGCTAGAATGAACGAGAGCGCCGATATAGAATGCCTATCTAGTCGCATATATTGATATCGGAACTCTAACGACTCGACTTGAGACTTGTCCTATAAAAAGACACTAAGTAGCTGTAAATACAGGAATCATGCATCCCTGATAAGTATTATTATGTTCGCAGCGCCTTGGTATCAACGCCCCGATAAACTGGGGCGTTGGCTAGAAATCACAATAAACCGATAACAAATTGCCAAGCCAAATCATTTGGTTCAGGCGTCCCAAAGCGACCCTGCTGATTGGTGTCGTAAACCAAAGCAGGTCGGTCGTAGAAGTCATTGAGTTTTAATTCGTAGCTTGAATCCCAGGCTCCAAACCTATCGGAAAATGCGATCTGAATTTTCAAAGGAGTTGGATAGCCACATTCTTCCCAATAACCAAAACCAGCGCTGGCCGCACTCAGGTAGCCTCGGTTGTTCCATTCTCGTCCAATACTAATCGTTTTCGTAAATGTGCTGGAAGTAGTTCTACCTACCATGCATGTGACCGTGATCACCGCATCGATACTGGCTCTGGCCGGACGATTTTGAGCAAGAGGGCCTGAATCCTTGTAGCCTAGGATGTACTGGCTTCCCTGCACATTATTGACTCTTGCAACAAAAGCATGATCGGCCAACTTAACCACATGTACTTTTTGGTTGTAAGACTCTGTGGGATAAGAAGTTGCGCCCGCCCAACTTGCCGCGAACAAGATTAAACTCAGTGCTAAGATATTTTTCTTCATGTTATGATTTCTCTTTACTAAAATTTTTGAATTGCTTGCGACACCTATCGAAAAAATGCGAATTATGCACGCAATACTGATCATTCGAAGTTTTTACATTCCAGCAAGGACTGCCGAAATTGCCCAACTGCTGCGGCGACGCATAACTGCTTTCGATATTAGCCATTGATTTCTTTGCCTCGACTTTCGCGCCTGATCAATTCAGATATCAAAGCATGAATATACTTTCACGCGTTTCGAGTTACTTCGTTTGCGGCCTCGGTTTGTTTTCCGCCTTGCTGGCGGCAAACCCAAGCCATGCAGGTTTAGATCTCTTGCGCCCGAGGACTTTACATAGGATCTCGGTCGATCCACGCACAGGTGCGGGAATTACCTATTTCGATAAGGTTTTGGAAAGCTACCGAGGCGCCGAAAGCATCGCCTTAAAATCTGCTTCCGGAATCTATGTTGGCCGCTGCTATTACACTGATCATCCCATGAAACCTGTGGCGTCGATTGTCGTGATCACAAAAGAACTTCGATCTCGACATGGCCCGCTTGCGAATGACGAAGTGAGATTTATTCCTTTGGTTGATCGATTTGCAGAGCCGGATCGTTACGACCGGATTGCGAAAAAAGAAATCCTATCCATTTCGAATCTTGCCATGGACTTCAGCCATGAACTTGCACTTCCCGTCGAATCGCGCCGCGAGACCTACGTCGTGGGTTTAAGAACACCAGACGAAGACAGTCGCCTGTACCGATTTCGCAGAAATGAAAATGCACTTTTCCTTCGCCTTGAGTGCGCCGAAGACTCAGTTTGTTTGAGCGCAAATTCAAGTCTTGGACGCCAAACTGTCCATGCCTACGAGGGTGAACCGATTGCTCAGTGCCATTACTTTAAACGTTTCAAGTAGCTGCATTTCGTTCGCGCCCAAAAACGCAAATTGCCGTTCCTAAAACGACGGAAGCGGCCGACACCATCTGGATTGGCGAAAGCTTTTCGCCCAAAATCGCCCATCCTAGAATCGCGGTCCATACTTGCAATTGAATCGACACGGTCGAAGTGGTCGTCGGATTCAGTCGACTTGAGGCATAGGCGATTGCAAAGCCCGGTATCAAAGTGGCGAAAACGCCAAATCCGAGAATTAGAATCCAGTCCTGCACAACTCGGGAAAACAGTTGGTCGGATTCGAAAAATAAAATTGGAGATAACAGAACTCCAAATATCGCTGTCAAAAGTGAGATACTTTCCGGCGTCGGAAGCTGCTCCGATTTCACCGACCGCAACTTGCGCGCATTGATCA
The DNA here is from genome assembly GCA_017302795.1 of Deltaproteobacteria bacterium. Lineage (GTDB taxonomy): Bacteria > Bdellovibrionota > Bdellovibrionia > Bdellovibrionales > JAMPXM01. The sequence goes on from JAFLCB010000010.1 coordinate 106,694, forward strand.
CTGTCACTATAGCGGCGACCAGGCCGCCGACGTACCCTATGACTGGAACAGCTCCCCCTGGAATTACCGAACCTTCATTTTTGCTTAACGCCAAACCTATTAAGCCGAGAATTCCAAAGAACACACCTAATCCTTGAAACCATTCCTGGCCTCGCGGCAAACGCAGCTCAGTTAAAAGAGGTAAACACCAAGCGATGAGAGGGGACGAGCCAATAACAAGAACAGCAAGAACCAGCGGCAAGTTCTGCACGGCGACAATCGCTCCCAAATAATAGAACAACATTGCGAAGCTTACAAAAAAAGCCGTTTTAGTTGACGGGCGATCGCGCTTCAAGAGTCCCTTTCCCAATAGAATCGGAAGTAGCAGCGCGAATACCACAATCAACCGAAGACCTAATAATTCGAAAGACGAAAACCCGCGGCCTCCTAAGACTCTAACAAAAAGGCCCGTCGTCCCCCACCCAAGTCCGGCTATCAAAAGCGAAATCAGGGCTAGATGCTGGGTCATTTTTTATCGACGCATTTGCAGATAGATTTTCCATTTGCCCGCGCGCAGGCGAGGAACCGATCTTTGGTGAAAACCTGTATGTCGAAAATAAAATCATTGGCAACGATCAACTGCACACCGGATTTATCTGCAAACGACCAGCTTTCATGACGCTCGGTTTCGATAGGAACACCTGGTGGATCTGCAAGCTGAAGGAACTGCAGTCGCATTTGATTCGAAATCGGTTCGGTTTTCAGGTCCGAAAGCGCGGCCGGGAAATCAATTTCCTCCGGCAAACCGTCATCGGCAACCTGGAAGAGCTGCGCGAAAAGGCGCCCCTTTTGATCGCGCGGAGTAATATGGAGGCGAAGCTCTCGCCCGTCCCGCGTTCGAACTCGGATGTTTTCAAGGGTGGTGGTGCGCTTCACTCGCCCTCGCTCCTCTTTTAAAACAGTAGAAAATGTTTGTTCAAGAGTAAGGGCCCCTTTAGAAACCGCATCTGCGTCGAGATTTAACAGCCGAAAGGCATCGACACCTTTTGTACACTCGGCGATCGTCGTGGCAGTCTGGACATCGATAAGTGCGCCGCCTGTTGCAAGATCAGATAATCCAGGTTCTGAGTTCTTTGTCTGGGATTCGGCCAAACCGATTGACGGCTTTGGCGCAGGCGTTGGTGCCGGAATCTGAACTTTTAAACGAGTCACCTCTTCCTGAACTTGATCGACTCGCGAGCCCATCATTTCCCAACCAAAATAGACGGAAGCTAGGATAATAAACGCGCCTACAAACCGACGAAGCCAAGGCCTGTCACCGGTCTCGAGTTCGCGCAGACGGCGGTCAATTCGCCTCTCAATAACAACATCGTGATCATTTTCAGATTCGTTTTCAGAATCGTTTGTAGGTCCGTTGCCTGATGTGGACACATGATCTCCCGCTGACCAGTAGTAAAATAACCCTGGCGGCATGGCCAACAGGGTTCAGCTACAGTAAAGCGGGTCTTAGTAAACGGGGCAAGATTTCGCTTTCGCCGACGGTCCTCTTTGCAGACCCCAACGCATTTCCAACGTATCATGTGGATTGTTCGATAGCTTGTCAGAAATCGACAACTTATAAACCTCTCCCAACGAAAGCGATTTTCCATTACTCAAAGTAACCGAACACGGCATATCTGAGTTGTTTGAACCTCGACCATTTACCACAGCTTTTACTTGAGCCTGTAACTGGCGCGAAAGACCTCGTTCGTTGGATCCCTCTTGGAAAGAAGAAGCAAGATCCTCGAACGCCGATTTAAGGCGCGAATCGCGGCTAGGCGTCGAATGGTCATCATACTCTGTCGCATTCATACACTGGGAACCGAGCTCCGCATTTTTGCGCACTCCCGCCTCAATGATTTCCACTCGCTCTTCCATCCCTTTGCAGCTATCAGTCAGAAGTCGAGAAACGCGCTGTTCGTGAGTTTCTTCGATCTCTTGCATCAATTTTTGCACTTGCCGCATGTAGTTTCGCGCCGGAAGAGAGTACTGCTCCAAAGAATAGCCAGGTACTTCGTGAACTGGTTTCCCTAAGTCTCCAATGTAGCGGAAATTTCTGAATCCGGCATTGGTTTCAGGACGAATCCCCTTGGGAAAAACGAACGAAGTACTTGGATAGTCCTTTCGTTCATAAAGTTTACTTCGCGCTGGCCGAGATCCAAAAAGAAGGTGCGGGATCCCAGTTCTTGTGAACGAACGAATGGTCCAAGAGTGATGATTTGCTCGGTCAGATAAAATAAAACTTCCTGAGTGAAGCGTCGTCCGACCTATCGCCGTTGGGTAGCTATCGTTCGGAAGTGTGGCCGTTGATCCAACACTGTAAAGCAGTTTTATAAATGAACGAATTCGTACATCTTGCGGCTTCGAATCCCAGCGGTTCATCTCGTGGGAGATAATTTTGTCGCTAGCACGAGTCGTTGGATCTTTGATCGCAAATGGCAGGCCATTAGTCGCAGCGAAGTAGGCTCGCATCGTGTAAACTACGTCAGCACAATCAACCACAGAACCCTGCATCGGGTTTTGCTTCAAGAAAAAATCAGAATCCCATTCACGAGCGACCCAGTCTTGATATCGAGCCTCCCATGAAGCATCCCACTGATTGGTAACTTCCCAGACAGCACCGAAAGAAGACGACGACCAAACAAGTAAACTGAGACCGACGATCGAAAGACTTTTCAACAGGTTCAACATGAAGCAACCCTCCACGCTCCCATCAATAGTCGATAGTATGCGCTGCGCTAAACGCATTGCGTATAACGAAAAACTTTTCTCTATAAACCGCTGGCCGCGCCGCATCAATGAGCGCCTGGCTTGCCATTGTTTCAAAAGACGCGAGATCGCCACTGACTTGAGCGGAAGATGGCGTCAATGCCGTCATCTTCCGATTGCGACTGCTTTACGGGGCATACGGTCTTGAAGAGATAGGTACTTCTCGAGATTTCGGGGCGAGTGATTACCCGAGAAGCTTCGATTTTCGAGCTAATGGCCGAGATTTTTTCGCCATCTGGGTGAAGCAGATACGCCGAAAGACCAAGGGGCGAAGTGTTCGCGTACTTCAAAGCTTCATGGAGATACTTAAAGCTAGCCGCTGTTATAACCGGTCCCGACAGTTCCTCGCCCTGAAGCGTAGAACAATTGGTAAGATCGCGAATCAACGTCGGCTGAATAACATGTTCCGCTCGCGATCCACCCGTCACCAATTTTCCAGTTTCTGATAAAGCCAATTTCAGCTGACGGTCAAAGCGAAGACACTCTTTCAAAGGCAATTTTCCGGCGAAGGCGCCCGCCGTCTGAACTCTGTCCCACTGGTCGGTGATAATTTCGAGAACTTGTTTGTAAATCGATTCCTGGACAAAAAATCGCGATGGGCGAAAAGGCCCTAGGCCGTGTGCATCTAGAACCAAGTCAGCTAATCTCCGAACTTTGGCTTCAAAAATGTCGGCTTCCTGATGGGGAAAAATGATTGCGGGGTTACGACCGCTTCCAGAGAAAAAAAACCTTTTCCCTTCTTGCAGCGCCGCCACGCGAGCTTTGAGCGCCGCCTCTGTCCGACCTATCCAGTAAATCGACTTCATGGCCGGGTGCCGAAGTATCAATTCGCCAATTTGATCTTCACCCTCGCCTGCGCCGTGGAGAATTTGAAAAAGCCCTTTTTGCAAACCGCCCGCTTCAAGGCTCTTATGCCAAAGCTTTCCCAAAAGGTCATAGGCGGCAGAAGAGGTACGACTGGGCTTAAGGCAAACAGCATTGCCAGCAGCAAACAGCACCGGAATACGTCTAACAAAAGAGATCAATGGATCCGTCCAACCCAAAAACACAGCACAATGACCGGCTGAGGGAAAAAAGGCGACTCCCTTTTCAGAAAGCCCCAGAAAGGTTTCTTCGACTTGATTTAACAACTCGGTTGCGGTCGGCAACATCTCCTCAAGGACACGTCTTTTCGGAACCCCGATCGATTCGCTGAAGGTGCTAACAATCGCATCTGCATGAGTCGAAAGTTCTAGTTTAAATGAGTGAAGCACACTCGAAATCATCTTTTCTCTCTCGGAGAGATCGATTTTTAGAAAACTTGCATGCGCCTGATTCATCGCCTGAACAGATTGAACAAGAGCCATGACATCGGAATTCTGAAAAACTTGAGATGACGACATGAATACTTCGTGCCACGATTTCACTTAAATGACCACTGATCCGAATCAATCTGTACATAATCAGCTGCAACTCTTTGAAAGTGTAAATCGCCGACGCGCGACCAAATCCGATAAATGCGCAGAGTATATATGCACAGAGTCAGAAGCGAGGACGAAACCAGAGATTTACGACTGGGTTATTAGAGAAATGCCGCGCTCTTGGCGGCTTGAACTTCAGGCGCAAGCATGTGCAACTGACACGGGCACTGGCATGAAATCCGCCCACCGCGCCCAAACAATTCAAGGGGCCTTACTTCGGCAGCTGCATGGCCTTGCTATTGGACACTTTTCGATCCTCACATTGCCCACCTCACTTATCAAGGGTCCAACGTCGGCGGCAGGAGTCTTTATTGATAAAGACCTCAACGGCGATTTGGCAGGCGAAACAGCGATCGAGAAGCGACTATTTAATTTTGCGATGAAAGAAACAGCCCGGCAGTACATTGAAGGTTTAGAAAACTGGCCGAGCTTAGATTGTCCGGTGAAGGGCAACATTCCTGTCGATCCATGGTCCGAGAATTTGTGGTTCTGCGATCGCCAAATCTTGATCTCATCCTTCGAAAAATGGATACAGCCCTTACGAAGTCGGCAACAATCTTTTGCGAAAGCATAGCATGTGACCACCTCGAAACACGCTCACACCCATCCACATGAACACGGCCATGAACATGCTCACAACCACGAACACAACCATTGCCACAGCACCGGTCACCGCCACGTCCATCTGCCAAAAGATCGATCAAATCGTTCGTTTGCAATCGCGTTCTTCGCGAATTTAATTTTTGCGTTCGTAGAACTGATTGGCGGCGTCCTGGCGCAAAGTTACGCAATCACTGCCGATGCCGTACACGACTTTGGCGATTCACTCTCCATCGGGATTGCTTGGTGGCTTGAGAATTTTTCTCGACGCGGGAGAACTGAAAGTTTTAATTTTGGCTACCGGCGCTTTTCACTTCTGGCAGCACTCATTTCAGGAGTTGTAATTTCTGTCGGAGCGCTCGGCGTTCTCGTTTCTTCTATTTTAAGTTTTTCTACCCCCAAAGAACCTGTGACCTGGGGAATGGCTCTGCTGGCTGTCCTAGGGATCCTGGTCAATGGAGGAGCATCGCTTGCCCTGAACCGCGGCGCTGGCGCAACCCAAAACGAAAAAGTCTTATCCTGGCATTTACTTGAAGATCTATTAGGCTGGGTCGTTGTGCTAGTGGGCGCAGGCTTAATCTACCTAACGAAATGGAATTGGATTGACCCAGTACTCGCCATTTTGCTCTCGCTTTACATACTCTGGAATATTTCAAAGAGCTTGCGCGAGACCATTTATCTATTGCTTCAAGGCAGACCAATGTCTTTTTCCGAGGAAAATTTTAAGCGGGAAGCTCTGGCGAATAAGCACGTAGATTCAATTGATTCGATCCATGTTTGGTCGCTGGACGGAGTGAAAGCCGTAATGTCGTTTCGAATTCACCTCCACAGTCTTGATGATCGAAAACAGGTAGAAGCATTGAAGGCAAAGCTTCGTCATTTGGCTCTTCATCATGGCGTCGATTCAGACAACATCACGATAGAAACCTGCCTTGCGGCTAGTTGCTCGGAACCAGAAACACTCGTGACAACGCACTCAGAGAACGATTCAAAATAGTACTGTCGAAAAGTTCTGCACCTACCGCAATTTGTCATACAAAAGTCTTGTTTGATCATGAGAATTTGGCCCAGTGTTGTCGAGATTTTGTCGAACTAGCATACGCTGGCGAAGTCTTTTTCAGTCAGCATGATTGCTATATTTCAATCTATTCAGACACCTAGAATCAACGCCTCAAGACTTAGCTTTGGGGTGTCTCAAATTATATCCGCCTGCACCATCGTCGAGCGAGATCCGAAAAGTTATTACAGGAGGCCGCAATGATCTCGAAAAACATGGTTAGGATGACCTTCAATCGCAAACATCGCCTTCTCGCCCTGCTCTGCCTATCAATGACAACGCTTGCCATCAATGTTGGTTGCGGCACTCGAGATATCAGCTTTGATCTTCTAAGCGAGTCTGCAACATTCAATCAGAACTCAGCGGAAATTAACGGCAAAATCGATATCCTTTGGGTCGTGGACAACTCTGGTTCGATGCAAACCAGCCAGCAAGCAGTAGCTGATAACTTTCAACGGTTCATCGAAAAGTTTCGCGACAATGGATTTGATTTTCAAATCGCAGTAACAACCAGCGACGGCTATAAAGATATGTTCGTCACCGGTCTCACGCAGTCTGTTTACAAAAACGGAAGCTACATCGATGCAGATGGCAACACGGTGCAGGCACCGAAAATCATTCGCCCCGATACTCCAGATTTGGATAAAGCATTTATCGCTAACATTCTCCGCGGCGTCAGCGGTTCCGGCGACGAACGGGTATTTCAATCCTTGCAGGCGGCTCTCGCCAACACGACGAACCAGGGTCTTGGATTTCCGCGACAAGATGCATTCCTTTCAGTTATCATCGTAAGTGATGAAGATGATTTTTCTTGGGACGGAGCTGGCTCAATCGATAACCAATACAGCAATCCGAGTTTGCACACGGCAGCCCGTTATGATGATTTTCTTTCGACATTGACAGGTTCCACTCCGACGAACAAAAAGTTCAACGTGAACACTATTGCGATTTTAGATTCACCATTACTGACTGGCGCGCAGTGCTTAACACAATTGGGGTCCTCGACACGAAAAATCGGCATCCGCTACAAAGAGCTTTCTGAGCTCTCTGATGGGATTCTCGGCAGCCTCTGCGAAGACTTCGGTACGACCCTTTCAACGATCTCGAATAAAATTATCGAGCTTAGTACACAGTTTTACCTCGACCGAATACCAGCAATTGGATCGTTAAAAGTATCCGTCAACGGGAACTTAGTTCTTGCTGATCCTGTCAACGGATACGTCTATAACGCGACCAACAACAGTATTTCTTTCTTTGGGTCAACGGTACCGGCGGCCGGCGCGACGATCACCGTCAGCTATGATCCGACGGAATTGAGATAAGAGCATTGCAAGGGCCCCAGTCGGTTACTAATATGAGGCCATGCAGCGAAAATGGCACTGGCCTTTTATCACCGTCATTCTTACATCATTTTTATTAGGCGCAATTTGGGGCGTAAAAATGATTCGCGATCGTGCCGCCGAAGAAGGCCGCCTCGAGGCGGATTCGGTTTTAAATATTCTCGCCCCGACGGGATTTCTTCCTAAAGAAATGCTGCTCGAGTTTCAAAAACGAGAGCGCATACAGGTCATTCTCCATGAAGAATCTTTTCCGAGCGCACTGCTTCGCCGAGCTCTCAAAGCCTCGCCCGGACAATATGACGTGGCGATTGTTTTTCATCACCAAGTTAGCGCTCTCCGAAATGAAAGGCGCATGCTGAGTCTTTACGATTCTCGAGTGAAATTCCCAACGAACATCGCACCGGATTTTCGAAAGTTGCCGGATGAGCGAAATTTGATGGACACTGCCCCGCTACAATGGGGCCTATTAGGCTTAGTAGGAAAACAGAAAGAGGATACCGTAAACTCGAAAATCACCGCTTTAAGGTTAGGATTTTGGCCTTCGATAATGATTGGCGGCGAGGCGACGGATATTCCTACTCAAAATTTCGTTAAAGGCCTTCAGGGTTCGATCGAAGACTTGCGTCCGAAAAAACCTGGATTGACCTATTTTCTTACCGCTGATCCTGGACAAGTTGAACAGGCGACTCTTACTCCATCTGCTATTGCTGTCTCGCACGGAAGTCTCGCCTTTCCTCCACTGAAAGATTTGAAGCTCGAACTGCGTCCAATTCGATCGCAAACTTCGACAAATATGGAAGATGGAAACTATCTGCTTTGGATTCTTACTGCTGTTGCAATGTCAGACGGCGACCTTGAACGAAGCAGGAAGTTGATCAGGTTTCTGCTAGATCCCGTTCAAAATTTAAAACTTGTGCAACACACGAAGGTCGGCGCAACGACTCTGCGAAATCAGCCGGGATTCGAAAGGCTTCCGGAAGCGCTTCAATCAAATTATTTTAGAAAATTTCCGCTCAATAAAATTCGCATCGAACGCGACGAACGAGTTCAGCAGGTGGATGATCTACTTGAACAATCCGTCCTAGGTGCAGAGATTCAAACAAAGCAGGTCGCAAAGCCCACGTCACCGTCAAATGTGTCGGCAAATGAACAGGCAATTGCACCAGTACCGGCTAAAGTCGTGATACCAAAAAGTGCTCCGCCAGTAGGCGCCGCCAAGCCGCTGCCAGTAAAGGCTGAACAACGGGTCCAGGAAGCGACAGCCTCTTCGACAACCGAGTTCGAAGATGAGGCAGGGTCCACTACCGAGATTGTACCGATTACGGAGCCGTCAGAAGAGCCACTTCCCGCCGATTAACACCCGTGGGATGATCGTACTCATTCCCTTGGTCATCAACCGCACGGAAAGTAAGTACGATCGAGTAAGCGAGATTGTAATTGTAAGCTCCGGGAAGCTCGACCAGGACCCGGAAACGGCCATTAGAATCACATTGGGCGATGGACGCATACGGTGCGACAACCGAGGTCGTGCCGCTTTTTAGTTCAACGTAAATTTTTGAGCGAGGAAATCCCGCCGGATCACAATAGCCGCCGAGATCAACTGCCCGTTCCGTGTCGCGAGTTATTAAAATTGGATCAGGATTGCCAACGTAGAGACTTAAAAAGTTCAAATCTCGGGCACAGGTTGGCCCAATGCACGAAGACAAAAGTTCTCGGTCGTAGAGCGGATTTAGGAGCGGCTCGTAGGTTCCGCAGTTTTGAAACATCGCAACCACTGACCCGAGCAAAAGCCCCACAAATCCCAAGCGTTTTTTATCGTTTTTACCTATTCCTGCCATCCATATATCCTTTCGGATATTTTCTATGAAACTCTGACTTATTTCGAGATCTTGCTCAAAGAGTCTCAATATGAGATGGAAGTCCCATGCCTAATAGATTTCATCTCAAAATGTTGACCTACGTCGTAACCTGTCTCGCGCTACCAATACCCGCCTTCGCTACCCAAACCCTCTCGACACCCCTAGAAGCTAGTCCATCTTCGCCCAATTTTAGATTTAGCTTATCGACCGAACCTTCCCACTTCGATCCTGCGAAAATTACGTCTTCCGAATCCAATTACTTTATTGTCAACCTGCTTCGCGGCCTCTATTTCATCGACGGAAACGGAGAAGCAAAACCTGAAATCGCAGAGCACTGCACGCAAACCAGCTCATTAAAGATCGAATGCGTGATCAAGGAGAATGCGAAATGGAGCGATGGTAAAGAAATAGTTGCCGAGGATTTTGTTAAATCTTGGGGTCGGCTGCTTAATCCAGGAGCCAAGGGCATTGGCGCCAGCATTCTCTCGAGTGTCGATAACGCGATTGAAATTCATGGCGGAAAAAAGCCAGCGACTGAACTGGGTGTAAGAGTAAAATCGAAACGTGTTCTCGAAATTTCGCTTAACAAACCAGACTCTGATTTTTTTTCGAAACTTGCTCACCCCGCACTTTCGGTTGTTCGATCTGAAGCCAATTACGCTAGGTCGGAAGATGCACCAAGTACGCCGGTCTCAGGTCCCTATAAAATCGCACAATGGACTAAATCAAATCGCATTCGCATTACGCCAAACCCGCACTTTGATTCCATTCGGCCCAAGCTAAAGGCCCCCCGCCCAGAGGCAGAAATTTTGATCGTCGAAGATGATGAAACCGCTCTCAACCTTTACCGAGAAGGCACACTGACTTTCCTTCGACGCCTGCCGACTCATTACTTGAAGGATTGGAAGAATTCAAAAGAGCTCTTTCAAATTCCAGTGGTTCGTTTCGACTATATCGGCTTCGGCCCTCAATTAAGAAATCAAGCTGATCTTCGCAAGGCACTTGCGCTTTCCTTGAACTACCAGGAACTAAAAATTCTTTATTCTGCGTTAGGTATTCCCGGCTGCCCTGGCCTCTCGCCGGGATGGATGAGTAAAGTGCCGTGTCATGAATTTGATTTGGAAAAAGCCAAAGGGTATTTTGCGAAAGTGCCTGAGAGCATTCGACAGATGCCGTTAGCGCTTCAATTTTCGAAACTTGGTGGCGACGACACTCAAAAAGGAATGGAATGGGCGCAAGCCCAATGGAAGAAAAATCTGGGCTTTAAAGTAGAACTTCAGGCAGTTGAACAATCTGTTTTTGTTTCCGGACTGAAAGCCAATCCCCCACCGATTTTCCGAAAAGGCGTCGGCCTCGACCGCGCTTCTTGCCTGGCCGCAACGGAAATTTTCACGACCGGCGACGGCGAAAATTATATTCGATTGAATGAGAATAACTTCCAGGCTGCCGTTGATAAACTCGCAATCACCCGTTCACCAGAAACTCGAAAAGCTCTCTGTACACGCCTTGTTAAAATCTTGCTGGACGACGCTCATATAATACCGCTTGGACAAATTCATTTATCAATTCTTGCAAAGCCGTCCTTCAAAGGCTGGACCCTCACTCCGCTCAATCAGCTAGACCTAAGTCGACTTCAGGTCTCAAAGTGATAAGCAACTAGTCGTATTTCAACACTAGACTCATCAAATTCCTGTGACAGGTCGATAGGTTCGCTGATGAGTCGTAAGCCGCACGCGAAACCTAATGTCGTCACCACGTCCGAAACCGAGCGTTTAGGCCGTTATCGATCTCTCGTAGATACGGGGATTTCGCTTACTCGTGAAAAAGATATCAGTCGAATTCTTGATATCATCATCGACCGTGCACTAGACGCCACCGGTGCAGATGCGGCCAGTATCTTTTTAACTGAAAATATTAAAATCGATTCGGTAGCGAATACGCAGGCCAAGTACATCCCTGTTCTACGCTTCCACAGATCCACCAATCGACGATCTGGGAAAACGTATCAGAACAAAATCCTTGAGCTTGAGAAAACCTCTATTGCTGGCTGGGTCGCTATAGAAGGCAAGGCTGTTCGAATCAATGACTGCTATAATCTTTCTGGCGAATTGGGACTAGTATTCAACAAAGAAGTCGATCTCGAGACTGGTTACAACACGGTTTCCATGTTGGCAGTCCCGATGACGAGCTCCAACGACAAGGTTCGTGGCGTTCTGCAAATTATAAATAAAATCAAACCAGGCAGTCCTGGGTATATCGATAAAAACAAGCTGATTGAAGCAACAGATGTAATGCCCTTCACTGACGAAGATGAAGAACTGATGGCAGCTTTTGCATCGCAAGCTTCTGTAGCAATCGAAAACGCAAAACTCACTGAGGACATCGAAAATCTCTTTGAAAGCTTCATTCGCGCTTCTGTGACGGCCATCGAATCGCGAGATCCATCGACCAGTGGCCATAGCGACCGCGTCGCAGTTTTTACTGTTGAATTCGCGAGAGCTGTTCACCAAGCCGAGCTTGGTCCATTTAAAGAAATTCAGTTCAACGATGGTCAAATTCGCGAACTTCGATATGCCGCGCTCTTGCATGATTTCGGTAAGATTGGCGTCCGAGAGTCCGTTCTGTCTAAGCAGTTAAAACTTTATCCTCACGAGATGGAAACAATCCTCAACCGTCTTGAAACTGTTCGAGCCAAACAAGAAATGTTGGCTTGGAAAAACACGACAGAAGAGCTCCTCTCATTGATCGACCGCGGAGTTAAAGTCGACAAGCCAAAAGACTATGTCGTGAAAGTCGTTAATAAGATCGATGATTTTGCAAAACAATTGCAGCAAGTCCGCCTGTCAATTGTAAAAGCCAATCAGCCTCAAGTGATTGCAGGCGATTTTGACATCATCAGTCTGATATCTTGGATCAATAAAACGTCGCAAGAAATTGAACAAGCAATTCTGACTCCTGATGAAATCGTAAAGCTTTCGCTACCCAAAGGTACATTAACGGAAGTGGAGCGACGGGAAATTGAAAGTCACGTCACTCACACCTACCACTTCCTTCGCCAAATCGCTTGGACGGAAGATCTCGGTAGCGTCCCAGACATCGCTTACTCCCATCACGAAAAAATGGATGGTTCAGGTTATCCTCGCGGTCTGGTAACAGAACACATTCCACTTCAATCGAAACTAATGACGATCGCAGACATTTACGACGCACTGACTTCGATGGATCGTCCTTATAAACCTGCTGTTCAACCCGAACGTGCTATCGACATTCTTTTCATGGAAGGTCGAAGTGGAAAACTTGATCTCGATCTGTTGAAAATCTTCGTTGAAGCAGAGGTATGGCGCGCAGCGCTTGGAATGCGGCCTCAAAAAGCAGCGTAACTGCTTCTCTTTATCCATCTCAGCAGCACCGCTTGACATAACCCGGGTCCCACTCTTCAAATGGGAGCTCACTCAATTCAATGAGTTCCCTAGGAGGGGTTTATGGCAAAAAAAGGCGCAAAAAAAGCAGCTAAAGGCGAAGTTCTCATCATCGCAAGCAAAATGAAAGATGCAATTCGCAAACACGATTGCAACGTATCTAGTGACGTTGTTGACGCTCTTAGCGCAAAAGTTCATTCAATGATCGGTGAAGCGGTTGCTCGTTGCAAAGACAACGGCCGCAAAACTGTTCGTGGCTACGATTTTTAGTTCGATATGACTCGGTCAAACTCGACTGAGGATAAGTCTTCACCCGTGGTTAACACGACTCCGGTCGTCGTGATCACGGGTGCTGGCTCTGGCATAGGCGCTGCGACTGCAGAAAGATTTGCTCGCGAAGGCTGGGAGCTAGTCTTGATTGGTCGACGGCCCGAAGCATTGGACTTAACCGCCAAGCGAATCACGCAAATCCTTCTTCAGGATTATCCCGCGCGAAAGCCTTTAATTCACACAATTCCAGTAGATATTTCCAACCTCGAATCGGTCAGCGTCCTTAATCGGTGGACGAAAATGAGTAGCGGCGTAGCTAATCGGATTCACGCTCTCATACACAATGCCGGCATATTTGAGCGGGAAAAAACAGCATCCTCAACTGATGTTTCTTGGCATAGAATATTTGAAACAAATCTCTTCGCCGTCATTCGAGTCACTCAGATTGTTTACCCATTACTTAAACAAAATCGCGGCTCGGTTACCAATATCAGTTCTACTTTGGGATTTCGCCCGACGATGGACACCGCTGCTTATTCGGCCTCAAAGGCAGCGCTCAACAACTGGACCCAAAGTTTCGCAATCGAGGCCGCGGCCGATGGCGTTCGTGTCAACGCGGTCTGCCCGGGCATCGTGGATACGCCAATTCATGATTTTCACGCGGCCGCTGACAAAGCTGCGACGCTAGCAAAACTTGGCCCTATCCAACCACTAGGCCGAATCGGACAGCCTAGCGAAATCGCGCACATGGTGTGGACGCTGGCGGGCCCGGGATCCGAATGGACCACCGGCGCACTAATTGCCGTTGACGGTGGAATCAGCCTTACATGAAACGCCTCTACGTCAGCACGCGTGGTTTTTTTTCGACGGCCCATTTCTACAAACAAAAAAACTGGGACACAGAGACCAACGCGAAAGAGTTTGGGCTTTGTTTTTCAGAATTTGGACACGGGCATAACTACAGCTTAGATATCACCTTCGCCGTTCCGCGCCGGATCGCCAAGATTGAAACCACGTATTCGCAGATTTTACGAGGAGTGAACTCTATCGCGGGTGTGGTCTTGCAGGATTTCGACCATCGGCATTTAAATTTCACCCACCCCGACTTTATCTCCGGCGAAAGAATTTCGACGACGGAAGTGATCACAAAAGTATTGGAATCTTCAATTTCAAAACAATGGGCCGCCAAACAGTGGGCCCTGGAACATTGGCTCGAGGTTGAATTCCTAGGCGTTCAAGTATGGGAAACGCATCTTCTCGCAGCCTCAACCCAGAAGTCGCTGATTTGTGTTTCTCGATCGGAGGAGACGTGGACGGCGTTGAAAATCCAACACCCGATTGTTCTCAATTCGGGCGAATCCCGAAGTCTCGCCATCGCATTTTTTGAATCCCCGAAAAGAGAAGGACGATCTTCGTCACTTTTTATCGACGCAGAGAAATTTCTAAAGAATGCTGATGGACGCTTTAGCAGTTTAGAAAACTTATGTTGCGCACTTCAAGAGAACTTCGGTCATGATGTTCTCTTGAGCACTAAATCCGACTACTTTTTGTTTGCGGGAGCAGAGGGCGCGGAAGCGGAATAGGTATAGACTGTGAATCCGTCAAAATCTTTAAACTTCCCGTCCTTTTGCACTTTCACTGCTGCACGGCCTTCGAGCTCTACTAGCTTCTTGCTTTCCGACTGAAACGTAAAACGCAGTGGTGCGACAAGCGCTGAGATAATCATACTTGTCGGCTTCATTTTAATGACTACTTTGTCAGCGGTCGCACTTTCCTTCGAGAAACTAAAACCCACACTTTCGCGTCGATCGACCACACCTAGACGAACTTTCAATGTTTCACCGTTTATCAACTTTTCCCAATTGGCTTGCACAAAACCGAGAACCATTGAGCTGACAATGTAATTTGGCTCGACGGTTTCGCTAGCGGTTTTAGTCTTCCCATCTTTTGTGAAAGAGAATCCCGCTTTACCATCGGCAACTTCAATTTTTCCAACTGTTGCCAACTGTTGATGGTCTTGCTCGAACGACACCAGGCTTTCAACACCATTTTCGCCGACCTTCACCACCGTCTTTTCGACAACTAAGACTTTTCCCTCTAGATCAAGAAACGTCGTAAGCATTGTCTTCTTGTCGCCGCCCACTTCAAATTCGTTCTTATAGTCAAACATATGCTTTGACCGATCTTGAAGGTCATAAATTTTTGCTGAAAACAATGGTGTCATCGCCGCCGAGGCAGATTCACTCCCAACCGATAGCGATCCGACTAAGATAAGAGCCATTAAACTGACTGCCACTTTTTTCATTTGAAACCCATCCCCGTTAAAGTTCTTTTACTGCTACTCGATTTTCGTACTATTATAGCTACTATGAACGATAGCCCCTTGGTCCGTGTATCAAAAATTATGGCTGAACGCGGAATATGCTCCCGTCGTGAAGCCGATGCTTGGATGGAAAAAGGATGGGTCAAAGTAGACGGTCAAATCGTCTCTGTTGGCCATAAAGCAAAGCTGGATTGCCAAATCGAAATCTCACCCGGCGCTCGGGAAGAGCGAGAGGATCGCGTAACCATACTCATGAATAAGCCTATTGGGTTTGTTTCCGGTCAACCTGAGCCGGGTTACGAACCGGCGGTGCGCCTTATCACCCAAGAGAATCATGTTCTATCGCGAGGCGAACCCACCTTAGATCGACGTCACTTCGCAGGACTTGCCCCTGCTGGGCGCCTGGATATCGATTCAAAGGGGCTACTTGTTTTCACCCAAGATGGAAGGGTGGCGAGAGAGCTGATAGGCGAAAATTCTGAAATCGAAAAAGAATATCTCGTCCGAGTAAAAGGAAAAATCGTGCAGGGCGGTTTAAAGCTGCTCAACCACGGGCTAGAACTGGATGGCGAGGCACTTAAGCCAGCATTTGTTGAATGGATCAACGAAGATCAATTGCGATTCATTTTGACCGAGGGAAAAAAACGGCAAGTCCGTCGGATGTGCGAATTGGTCGGACTCGGAGTGCTCGGCCTAAAGCGAGTTCGGATAGGAAAAGTCATGCTAGGACATCTTCCTGACGGTAAATGGCGCTTTCTGCGACCAGATGAGAGTTTCTAACATGATCTTTGAGCGTTTAGATCGAGGAATCCTTTCTGTCGATATTGGAAAGCTCAAAGCCCACATTGCGGATCATGTTTTACCTCTTGAGCCGATTATGGTCGGTCCTTATTTCGGTGGCTGGTCGGTTTGGTCCTCAGATGGAGACTACAAAGACGGATATCAACGGGGGCAGTTGATGTATGAACCAAGCTTTATGCCGGGTTCTTCGATAAAGGAAAAAGCGGAGGCGCTAGGAATCAAACCGCGAGAAATGTACCGCATCCCTACTTCCATTTGCTTTGGATATCTGGCGGAAACCGTCAATCATATTCGCGCCATTGGCCTAGAGCCAGCTCGCGTTCGCCTCTCGCTGCTGAAAGCTGGTGGACAATCTACAAAGCACCGCGATGCACCTGAAGGGCGCTACAGCATCCGCCTACATATTCCCATTCTGACAAATCCCCAGGCGGTTTTTTCTTGTGACGACGAGATTACGCATATGCCGGCTGATGGTTCGGCTTACATCATCGATGTCAGCCGCGAACATCAAGTCTTCAACCACGGGACGTCTGACCGTATAATTCTTTTGGCCGATATTGTCGACCGTCCCTGGATCACCCAGTTTCATCGTCGTCCACTGTGAATCATGAGAAAACAAACCGACTCAATCTGCTACAGGGCTTTTCTAAAAATGCTCGTATTCTGCTATGCTTACAAGAATGTCAAAACATCACTTAGTAATCAAACTCGCAGTGCTTGGCTTTTTGATCCTTCCTGGCACTTCACTTGCCAAACCAGCTGTCGAAAAAACCGGCGCAAAAAACGATGCCCAGGCTCCGACGACAAATTCTCCGAAAACGACCGGCGGAAAGTCGAAAATAGACAAAGAGAAATTAAAACTTAAACATGCGCTCGGCGGCGGTTGCATGAAATGCGGGATGGGGTAGATGTTAAAGACTGGTCTCAGTCTTCTTCCGAGTAATGATTACGAACTCGTTCTTACTGAAAGCGCTTTACCAAAAGATCTCACTCTTGAGCTAACGCTCGACACATTTCATAGCGAATCCGAGCATCCGAATTGGTACACCGAAGCGATCAATCAGCACCTTCGAACCGGCGGATCATTTATCGGACATCTTGTTTCTTGGCCTGTCTTTGGGCAATGGCAGAAAGAGCGAGAGCAGGAATATTTCGAGCTCGTTCGTTCCCAAGTCACCCGCCTAGGAATTCAGGATCTTACGATTCACTATGGAAGCCTCGCCTCCGATCGCAATACTTTACTCCCGCCTGTACCTCTTCCCCACACTCAATACACAAAAACGAGCTTGAAAAACCAAATGCGGCGCCTTCAGGAAGCCGTTAACTGCAAGGTTGGTGTCGAGATACTGGCGCTCGCTGTTTCCAAAGAAGATGTCCTCTGGCAACTCGACACGATTGCTGAAGTGTCGGAGCAAGCCGACACTTATGTGCATCTCGATTTTCATAACCTTTTTTGCCAGTCCGTGAATTTCGGAGCAGATTTCGGAGAGCTTTTGTCCCGGCTTCCACTGGGCCGAATTCGGCATGCCCATATCAGCGGCGGAAGCCAGTCGCTTCATGGGAAAAACCCCGTACCCTTTCGCCGAGATACCCATGACGATCATGTACCTGAGGAACTGTGGAGCCTTTTGGAGCATTGGCTTGGAAGTCTCACAAATCTTTCGACAATTACTTTCGAACGAATTGCGGGTTCTTTCGATGATTCGCCTTTAACCAGAACATCGGTCGTTCGAGAGCTACTTCGTCTCAACGACCTCGTCATCCGCCAGAATAAAGCTGAATACAATCGCACAAACCGACATTTAACAGATCGAAATTTACGTGACTTTGCGAACAAACGTGAAACAAACCCGGCCGACATTCAATTGTTGAATCCGATAGCTGCTGAGGTCTTGATTGAGCTAATCAGAAATCAAGATGTTCATAAGCTTTCCAAGCTTTACTCAGCTCAAAATTCAAACACGGCAGCCATCGATTTGCGAGCGGTCGACGCCGCTCGCCTAATTTTAGAAAAGTGGACGATTTAAATCCTAGCGGAACGTCGCAATGCCCGTAATCTGTTGACCAACGACAAGACGGTGAATGTCTTCCGTACCTTCGTAAGTGTTCACCGACTCTAGATTTAGCATGTGACGGATGACTGGATATTCATCGATGATTCCGTTACCGCCCAGCATATCGCGGGCTTCGCGAGCGGTTTCTAGCGCAAGTTTACAGTTGTTCATTTTTGCCAATGAAACGTGGTGCGGCTGAAGCTCACCGCGCTCTTTTAGGCGACCCAGCTGAATTGCCAAGAGCTGACCCTTCGTGATTTCTTGTACCATTTTAACAAGCTTCGCCTGAGCCAATTGGTAACCTGCCAGCGGCTTGTCATCAAAAATGATTCGCTCTTTCGCGTAATTCAATGCCGCGTGGTAACACGCATCGGCGGCACCCAAAACTCCCCACGCAATACCGTAGCGGGCTTGAGTTAAGCAACCAAGTGGCGCCTTCAACCCTTCTCCGTTAGGCAAAAGCTGTGACTCGGGAACAACGCAATCTTGGAAATGTAGCTCAGAGGTGACACTCACGCGAAGCGAGAACTTCCCTTCCATTTTGCTTGTTGTGAAACCCGGAGTTCCTCTTTCGACGATGAAACCACGAATTTTTCCGCCCTCGTTTTCAACCCGTGCCCAAACAATTGCTATGTCGGCAATGCTACCGTTGGTAATCCACATTTTATTGCCGTTGATTTTGTATCCACCTGGGACCTTTACAGCCCGAGTCAGCATTCCTCCTGGATTCGAACCGGCATCTGGTTCCGTTAAACCAAAGCAGCCAACGAGCTCTGCTGTCGCAAGTTTCGGCAAATACTTCTGCCGCTGCTCCTCTGAACCATAAGCGTAGATGGGATACATGACGAGCGAGCCTTGAACCGAGCAAAAAGATCGAATGCCAGAATCTCCGCGCTCAAGCTCTTGAGTCATCAATCCGTAAGCAACGTGCCCTAGGCCCGCACAGCCGTAGCCTTGGATTGTAGATCCCAAGAGTCCCATTTCGCCGAACTGGGGGATGAGCTCCATCGGAAAACGCTCTTCGCGGTGGCATTGAATCAGAAGTGGTTCGACTTTTTCTGTGACAAAGTCGCGCACACTTTGACGGACCATGAGCTCATCTTCGGTCAAAAGACTGTCCGAGTTCATGTAGTTGAGTGATTCGTATGCGGCCATTGGGACCTCCGGTTACTTCGTTCAGGACATCGTTCAAAACCCGTTTGCATGACACAAACGCCTTGGGTAGGCTTAACAACGCACTAGCCTTGGCCCTCAGTCTACAAGAAAACACCTTAGGAAACGAAATGTTTAACCGAGCCGAAGTCGTTGATCAAAACTTTTCTAGATTCGTGCGAGATGGCAATTTACCGACCGCGCGGTCCGAGACCGGTTTTTACGACCCCAACGGTAAATATGGCTACAAATATGCCCTCAGACCTGCGGATTTTATGGACCTTTTTGAGTCGCAGATGATGAGCCGCCATCTGGACCTGATTGCCCGAGTTTTGAAAAATAAAAACCTCTGCTACTACACGATCGGGTCTTCCGGGCATGAGGGGAACGTCGCTCTCGGAAAGGCCTTTCGACTGACCGACATGGCTTTTTTGCATTACCGAAGCGGCGGCTTTATGATTCAGCGCTCGAAACAGCTGCCTGGAGCCACACCGCTTTACGACATGATGCTCTCGTTTTTTGCCTCGACCGACGAACCCATCGCCGGAGGTCGGCACAAGGTTTTCGGAAGTCTTCCACTACTTGTGCCGCCACAAACCAGCACTATTGCCTCGCATTTGCCAAAAGCTGTGGGTGCAGCACTTTCTATTCAGCGCGCGCACGCCTTAGGGATCGAATCCGTTATGCCTGCTGATGCGGTCGTTTCTTGTTCGTTTGGCGATGCTTCGGCCAACCATTCCACGGCTGTCGGTGCTATTAATATGGCAAGCTGGGTTTCCTACCAAAACCTGCCAGTCCCATTGATCTTTGTTTGCGAAGACAACGGAATCGGAATTTCGGTTCAAACGCCTGGCAGCTGGATTGAAAGTAGCTTCGGCAATCGGCCCGGCATCAAGTACATCCACGCCGACGGTTTGAATCTCTTTGATGTTTACCAGAAAGCTCAAGAAGCATCCGACTACGCTCGAACCAGACGTCGTCCCGTGTTTTTCCATATCGATACAGTTCGCCTGATGGGACACGCGGGATCGGACATGGAAAATACCTACCGATCGTTTTCACAAATTGAGGCCGTGGAGTTTCAAGATCCGCTCCTTCATTCAGCTCGGCTTGCGGTCGAGAATGGTTTTGCGACTCAAACTCAAATTGTCGAGATGTATGAAACGATTCGCGAACAAGTCCGCGCGGTTTCTGAAAGCGCTATCAAACGCCCACAGCTTTCTAAACCGGAAGAAGTTCGATCAACCATTACTGCCTGCACTGCAAAGCGCAATACGCCTGATCTACCGTCCGAAGAAGAGCGAAAGTCGGCCTTTGGAAATTCGGACTGGGAAAAAGCAAAAACGCCCCTTCACATGGCGAAACTGATTAACCTAGGCCTTCACGACATACTTTTGCGCTACAAAAATACCGTCATTTTTGGCGAAGACGTCGCGCAAAAGGGGGGTGTCTACAATGTCACCGACACCCTTCATAAAAAGTTCGGCGCCAAACGAGTATTCAATTCTTTGCTCGACGAACAGTCCATCATCGGAACCGCCATCGGCATGGCCCACAACGGTTTCGTGCCAATTCCTGAGATTCAATTTTTAGCATATGTGCACAACGCCGAAGACCAAATCCGTGGTGAAGCCGCGACCCTCGCATTTTTCTCGCAAGGTCAGTACACTAATCCGATGGTTCTGCGGGTAGCGGGCCTTGCCTACCAAAAAGGTTTTGGCGGACACTTTCACAATGACAATTCCCTCGCGGTCTTTCGCGATATTCCTGGGCTCGTTATCGCTGTTCCATCAAATGGCGCAGACGCCGTCAAAATGATGAGACGCTGTGTTCGCGAAGCCCATGAAAATGGCCGCGTCGTTATTTTCATCGAACCGATTGCTCTTTACATGACGCGCGACCTTGACGAGGACGGCGATAAACTTTGGTGCTCGGAATATCCCGGACCATCAGAAGAAATCGCCTTTGGCGAGTTCGGTGTTTACAAGTCATATTCAGAAAAATCATCCACCGAAAAAACTTCGGCCGACGCACCTGCGGATCTCACGATCCTGACTTATGGCAATGGCACCTACTACTCACGTCAAGCGACAAATATTCTAGCAAAGAAGTACGGGCAACGCGTAAAGGTCTTAGATCTTCGCTGGCTATCGGACGTCAATGTCAAAGCCATCGCCAAAGAAATCGGACTTTCGAAATATGTGCTTGTCGTCGAAGAGTGCCGAAAAACGGGTTCATTTAGCGAATTCCTTGTGTCGGCAATGGTGGAACAGTTCACCGAGCTTGGCGCTCAGTTGCCAAAGATCAAAGTCGTCGCTGCCGATGATTGCTTCATTCCATTAGGAAAAGCGTCAGCCGCCGGCCTACCGAAAAAAGAAGAAATTCTCGCCGGCGCCCTCCAGCTTCTGGGACTTCAGGCCCGAACAATGACCGACAAGCGCGAGGGAGCATCGCTATGAAATTAGTCGATGGAGCATCGCTATGAAAAAAAATCGCCTCGCCATAATTTGTCCAGGACGCGGGTCTTACACCAAGGAAACACTTGGCTATCTGACAAAGTACCGACCAAGAATTAACGACTTCATCGAGGATCTTGATAGTCGGAGAAAATCGCGCGGCGAACCGACGATTTCAGAACTCGATCAAGCGACCACATTTTCTCCTGGTATTCACACCAAAGGCGAAAACGCTTCGACCTTGATATATGCTTGCTCGTACGCGGATTTTCAATCGATTGACCTCGAGAAAAATGAAATCGTGGCAGTCACTGGAAATTCCATGGGTTGGTATCTGGCACTGGCATTCGGTGGCGCACTGAATTGGGCCGGTGCTTTTGATGTGATCAACACGATGGGCTCGATGATGAAAGATAAAATCATCGGCGGCCAAATCATTTATCCGGTCGTCAACGGCGATTGGATTAAATCGAAAGAGCTTTTAGCCACCGTTGAAAAGGCGATTCACGAAGCGCGCACACAAGGCGGCGAAATTTACTCGTCTATTCACTTAGGTGGATACGCTGTTTTGGGAGGCGACGCCAAGGGCTTAAGCCTCATGATGAAGCTACTTCCGAAAATCGAAAATTATCCCTTCCAACTCGTCAACCACGCGGCTTTTCACACGCCGCTGTTAAAGCAAACTTCGGAGCGCGCTTCTGAAATTCTCTCGCCCGAACTATTTCAAACTCCAACCAAACCACTCGTCGATGGTCGCGGTAAAATCTGGCAACCCTACGCCACCGATCTCGAAGACCTTTATCGCTACACCTTGGACACACAGGTCGTAGACACTTACGACTTCACGAAAGCCGTTACCGTTACGCTGAAAGAGTTCGCTCCTGACAAGCTTGTTCTTCTCGGCCCTGGTAACAGTCTCGGCGGATCTATCGGACAGATTTTGGTCGAAAATAAATGGCAAGGAATTCAAAACAAAGTCGATTTTTCAGCGAGGCAAAAGGAAGACCCATTCCTTATCTCCATGGGCCTCTAGGGTACCGCCTACCTTTTGGTAGCGCAGCTGCGCTACCAAAAGGTAGGCGGTACCTTTGGGCGCTTTTGGCTGAAGTCGGTTTTCTCGAACAGCAATCGAATGATTTCGTTTTCAGGTTCAGAAAACCCAGCCTGAGTGCGGTAGGCATAGGCTGGGCGTTCGGTTCTTGGCATGTGCCAAAGGATTTCGGGATAGTGCTTTCGAAAGTGCTTATCCGAATCGATTTCGCGTTTCCGACAGAGCTCTCGGTACCAACGACTTCCAAAAGACACATGACCAATTTCTTCGCGCAAAATCGTGCCGACGATCTCACGGGAAATCTTCACATATGGTTCATTGACGCCCGACAGTTTTTCAGTGATGCGAGCACCGGCATCTAGCCCTGATCCTTCCATGTAGCGATGAACCAAAAGTACGCGCCCAAGTAAATCCCCTGGCCGCGCAACATCCGACTCAGCAGTGCGTTCAAATTCACAAACCGCCTCCCAAAGTGCGGCATGAACTGGAAGAGCACCCCAATGACTACCAAGCTCTTCGATGCCGTCCAAGCAAAGCGAAAAGTGCCTCGCTTCGTCTAGTGCGATTTCAGAAAGCTCTTCGCGAAAAACTGGTGATGCATCTGGAAATTCAATCAACGTTCGCACCGCAAGCTCCATCGCTTGAAGTTCGATGTTTCCAAGATCATGAAGCAACCGGATCTGACCTTCGCGAGTGGCAAGCCCTGGTTTGCGAGGGTGGAGCTTTATCGAGAGTACCTCGGCATCTCGGCCGGGAACCTCAGGAAAGATTAAAGCGTCTTTTTTCAGCACTTCGCTGCCGGAGGACGGACCTGCGAGATCGCGGGCCGATAGACGCGATCCCAATAGCGCTTCGATGACCGATGGTAGCCCATCGATCTTCTGTCGCGCTGTTTCAATTTTCAGCCATGCCGTGGCATCCATAACTCGCCTTCTTGCCTCCACAATTCTCCATGCGTCAAGATAGTGAAATGGGAAAAGGTTGGAAACAAGCAGGTATGGCGGCGAATGCCGCAAAAAAGGGTGCGATCTTCACTAAAATGGCGCGCGAGATTCAAGTCTCGGCCAAGCTTGGTGGCCCAGATCCCAACGCAAACTCTCGTCTACGAATGGCCATCGACGCCGCACGCGAAGTCTCTTGTCCAAAAGACACGATCGAACGCGCCATAAAAAAAGGCGCCGGCCTGTTGGATGATGGCGCACAAATCGAAGAGCTTTCTTATGAGGGCTATGGCCCCCATAAAGTCGGAATTATCGTCGAATGCCAAACTGACAACCGTAACCGCACAGCATCTGAGATTCGAAACGTCTTCAATAAAAATGACGGAGCACTTGGCGCAGAAGGAAGCGTCATGTGGATGTTTGACCGCGTCGCTCTTCTTGAAGGTACGAAAGCAGGGGTTAAAGATCCCGACGAAGAAGCGATTGAAATTGGAGCCAATGAAGTTGAACGCCTCGAAGGTGATAAATTTTTATTTTATGGTTCTCCCGAAGATTTAAAAACCATAGAGCACGCAATGACGGCACGTGGTTGGTCTGTTTCAACTTCTGAACTTAGCTTCAAACCAAAAAACATTACCGAGTTGAACGAAGAACAGAAGAAAGAAGTTCTCGAGTTTATGCAGCTTCTCGATGATTGCGACGATACTCACAGGATTCACTGCACTTTAGATCTGTAAACAAGCCGGTGAGACGTCGAAGGATCTGAACTTATCTCGCGGAAGCCAGCGCCTTGAAAGCGGTGGCATAGAGGTAGATTTGCTTCACCATAGAGTTCAACCCATTCGCGCGACTAGGGCTTAGGTGAGATTCAAAGCCGAGATCCTTTAAAAACTGCGGCGTCACAGATAGAACTTCAGCAGGTGTGGCCTCCGAATAAACACGGATTAAACAAGCCACTAGGCCACGTACGATCACGGCATCGCTATCTCCGACTAATTTCATCAAACCATCTTTTCCCAGCTCTGCGTGAAGCCAAACCTGGCTCTGGCAACCCTTCACCAGAAACTGTTCGTTTCGATATTTCTCTGAAAGCGGTGGCAAGGCTTTGCCGATCTCGATGACACGCTTATACCTAGCTTCCCAATCCGGATCTTTTTGAAAGTCAGATTTCAAAGCTTCAATTCGTTGGTGAATAGTTACTGTCGAAGGTGTTTGCGCAGTCATGATTCTTCATTCATCCCAATCGCGAACCGATGTCAACTGAGCGACCTTGTAGGCGCGTCGATAATCGTTGGCCGAGTCTTCAATTGAATCATAGGTAATTTCTAAATCCTGTTTCGTGAAACCGGTTTCAAACGCCACCTCATGTGCCATTGACCATTCAAACTTAGCCAGTCGCTCTTCGAACTTGCGCCACGATCGAAGCCCCGTTTCTCCATAATTCGATCGACAAACGTAGGTTGCACACGTGCTTGGCCGGAAAGAGTGGATCGTGCACTGGCCTGCTTTCAAAAAGGAACATTGGTCATGGGACTTTTTTCCGGTTTCGCATATTGACGTCGCGTCCCTAAGCGAGAAGGCACCGATCGGAGTCAATCGACTATCCATCAGGTACCGATTAAGCAAATCTCGATCAAGTCCTCCCTCTTCGACTTCAATCAACAACGCACCGATCGTAAAATTGGGCAAAAAAGGATGATACGTGCAGCACTTTATCGATGGATCAAACGGTCCCAAATCCCTCGTTAGGCCGTGAGGTCTAACCATAAAACAGTCGGAACAATTAAAGGCGCCTGGCTTCGCTTCCAATTGCGGAACCGCCGTTTTGATCCAAGCCGGTGCCTGTTCAGCGGACAGCCAGTGGCGGTAATAGTGAAGATCGTAGTCGTTGAACATAGTTAGAACGTTTCTCTATCGAGACGCCCTGTCAACGTTCTGGGCACATGTGGGCCCTTTTGAGACAGATCACATGAGCCTCGTTAAAATCGGCCTTAAAACGAAACAAATGATGATCCGCTGGACCTTCGATGGCGCACGCCGTGCTCTCTAATAGATTGCAGCTGAATAGCTGATCTGAATATCAGGAGGCCCGAATGTTTGAACAAACCGAACTGACCCTCGCCGAGAAAATCGAATTTAAACGCTTCGGACGCGCTTTCTTTATGTCGCTCTTTGTGGTGGCGATCGTCCTGAGCTTCAGCAATCAGGCGTCTGCCGCCACCTGTAAAGTTCGCTTAGAAGAACTAAAAACCACAATTGTGGGAAAGGGCTCGACCGCGGAACTCGCCTTTGAGGACGCCGCAACTCAGTGCTTCGAGAAAAAAGCGTCGCGCGCCCGCCGACCCTCACAAAATTCCGTAGATGAAGAATTGGGCCTCGCAATTATTGATCAATGCGCAAACGTGCGCTGTGAAAGCTAACCCAAGCAAAGGCCCGGCAGACAATTTAATTTTTCTTTTTAGATTTATCGGCGCCAGAATGCTTGCGCCAATCGAAAGCGGGATTTCCGCGAATTCGAGCGTCCCAGGCGGCCCATTTCGCATCGTCGAATTTGTGACGAACGCGGCCGTAAGCATCAAAAATGTCGGGATCTTTTCCAAACAGAAAATCTAGAGCTTTACCGACAAATCCGCCAATACGACGTCGTTTCAACGATCCGGAAAAACCAACTTTTGTTTCCGCGCCCGCCGCCTGAATCGTCAACTTTTCAGCGCCCTCTGAAGTGGCGGCCGTTGTCGTTCCATCGCCCCAACCTGGTTGACCATAATTTTTTGCGGGCTTTGCTTTGGAAGAATGGTTGCGGTCAGGAGTTTGATTGGATGCCATACGTTCTCGTTCCTTTGTCGACTTCGATCGAACTCTCACGGTACACTGCCTGTCGCGAGGTTTCAAATATGAGTTTCTCTAAAAAGAGCTATGCGCAAACAGAACCTGGGATCGCTGACTATGTTGAGCTCCTGTTTCAACCCGTCGACGCACCGCTTGCTTCCATCCGAGCAAACTCAAAAGCGGCAGGTCTTCCAGATATTCAGGTCGGTCCTATGGACGGTCGCCACCTCGAAGTCCTCGCACGAATGCTTAATCCGCGCCTTGCCGTTGAAATTGGCACGCTAGGCGGTTACTCCGGCCTTTGCCTTGCGCGAGGAATTCAACCCGGTGGCACACTCTTCACGTTCGAAAAAAACGAAAAACACGCGGTTGTTGCGAAAGAGAATCTCGAGAGGACACTTCCAAAAGAGAATCTCAATGTGAATTTTAAAATTCACGTGGGGTCTGCGATCGAGCTTTTGCCCGGAATCGAGAGTGAAGGCCCGTTCGACTTAGTATTTATTGACGCCGACAAGCCTGGATACCCTGGCTACCTCAAATGGGCTGTCGACAACTTAAGGATCGGAGGCGTGGTGATCGGTGACAATACGTTTGCCTGGGGAGAAGTACATCGCGCCCATGAAAAAATCGGCAACGATCTGTTGATGGTTGGCTCACTCGATAAGTTTAACCGCTCTGTCGCAGCAGATTCGCGCATGCGAGGCACTATTTTTCCAACCGCCGAAGGGCTTACCGTGGCAGTCAAAGTCAGGAACTAGTAGTTTTTCTTAAGATCTAAGCCCGCGTACAGCGCCGCCACTTCTTTTTCGTAGCCATTGAACTTCAACGTCGGAATTTTTTTCGGAATAAAGCTTCTGTCAATTCTCGTCTCCCGCGCCTGGCTCCAGCGAGGATGCGAAACTTCCGGATTCACATTGGCGTAAAAACCGTACTCATCCGGTGCGAGTGCTTGCCACAAAGATTTTGGTTCTTCGCTAGTAAACTCGATCACGTCTATCGACTTAATACTTTTAAATCCATATTTCCACGGAATCACCAAGCGCACCGGTGCACCGTTTTGGTTCGGAAGAGATTTATTATAAATCCCAGTCGCAAGGAACGCGAGTGGGTGCTTGGCCTCAACGCATCGGAAACGATAAATTCGCTCCTCTCATGCGACTAATTTCATAAAGTCAGTCAGATCAAGTTCAAATGGTTTCTCGACTAACCCGGAAATCGAAATTTTCCATTTCTCAGGACGCTTCCAATTCGCTGCTTCTTTCTTTACATCTTTTTTGTCCAAGCTAAATTCACAATAATTGTTGTAGCTGATCGCTAGATCCTCTTTAGTTATTGGTCGATCTGGATCGCTAACCACGTACTTCACCGCTGCTGCCGATGGTTTTACAGCCTGCGCGAGCGCAGAGTTATTCAGCAGAGCCGAAGCACCAAGAAAACCTAAACCTGCCAAAATCTCTCGACGATTAAGAAACGCCGACTCGGGGGTGTGTCATCGAGATCGTATTCGAGATTGTCCAAGATGATTGAGAAAGCAGATCTTATTCACTTCAGCGCATTGGCGTTTGTCACGGCGCTTCCTCTTTTTATTCGGCTTGGTTTTTTGGCAACGGCTCAACGCAAGGCACGAAATGCCAAGCGTTAACTCGACGCAAACCATTTCCTAACCCTTTTTCGGTTGCTGAACCCTCTAGGGACATGGGTACAGTTTCATATCGGAACCACTCGTGCGGCTAAGTATTTTATTCAGCGGCAGTCTTTGAAGTTTCGATAAAATAGGCGCCTTAAAACGCCTCACATAGGACGATGTATATGATTGGTCGGATTTGTCGCCAGAACGCAAAAGCTCCTGCCCGCATGCTTTGCCTTCGCATTTCGTCCTTGATCCCGCTTACCGCCGCCCTTCTGATTTCGATTTTCAGCTCGATTACACTCGCTGAAGAAATTTATCCCGACCGCCAACATCCAGCCGTTCAAATTGGTTTGTTTTCTGGTTTAACCGGCCTGAATCCAGCCAAAATGCTACGAGACGTGCACTCCGGCTTAAACTCCGAGATATCCCCTGGCTCTGACTTCACACTTTTACCACTTGCATCGGCGGCGTTCGACCTATTGCAGTACATGCAAAACAATGTGGAAGCTCGAACCGACGAAGATCTTCTTGCTGCGATTCCCAAGTACAACCGCGTCGAAATGTTTGGCGGATGGGTAAATGAAAACGCACCAGAAGATTGCCTCAACACTCGCGCAGAGGTGTTGATGCGAGATGCTACTTCTGTCGACGCAGTTAAATTCAGTACACAAAACCCTTGCCAAGTTATCAAAGGCGAATGGAACGATCCCTATTCGGGAACGACTTTCAAGCTAGCAAAGGCCGTGCAGATTGATCACGTTGTACCTTTGAAGAACGCCTATAAGTCCGGGGCCTATGAGTGGACGAAGGATCGTCGCTGCCATTATGCTAACTATTTGCGCGAAGAGAACCATCTGATGGCGGTGAGCGGACATGAGAACATGTCGAAAGGCGATGCCGGTCCGGAACGCTATCTTCCACCAAATGAAGAGTATATGTGCGAATATCTTCATAACTGGTTAAAAATCAAAGCCACCTGGACTCTCGGCTTTTCGTCGAAAGAAGCTACCGCTGTCCTTGAAGCACTCGAAACCCATCAGTGCGGCTCCAGCACTACCAAAATTCCTTTACCTAAATTTCAAAATTCCCGCTTGGGAACGAATCGTATGAATACGAAATGTATAGATGAGTTCGACTCTGAACAGGTAGCTGCTTCGAGATCGGCAGCTCGCTAAGTTTTTTAAATCACTTCAGCGCGAGAAGTTTTTAGCAATATCTCTCTATTGAGGCGCCGAATCTCTCTGCCGAGATTTGGGCCTTGAAGACCAAGCCCATCCAAATCTGCAGCTCGGGCTTTTGACGGATCTTCCTTGCCAACGACAAGACCGCGACGATTGATCGCCATATCCCGTCGACCATCCTGTCCATGAACTTGATCAAGCATATCAAGAGCAACTGCAGCACGAGGATCGGTCCAATGTTCTAGTGCCGACATCCAATCGCGCTCGTTGGCAGAAAAAAACCGACACTCATCGCGCTTGGTTTCTTTCGTAAGACGATCAGTCTCATAGCGACTTCTAAACTCCATCACGACCGATTCGCGAGAGACCAACTTTTCGACGGGATCGCGGTCTTGGACTCGAAGTTCCCGGCTAGATCGCATGAGCCAGATCGTCGTATCGATAAACGGTCGACCATACTTCCAAGCCATCAACCGCTCTTGAACTTCATCGACCGAGTATTTTTGTAAAGTACGATAGAACAGTCCAAGGCGACGCGCTTCAAGCTTTGAACACCTAAATACAGGGTCTCGAACCGGCAAAACTAAATGTGTCCAAGTCTCAAAAACTAGCTCGCCAATTCCTGATAAAGAAAGGTTCTGAAACGCTAGCGCCGCATCACCGGCGGATAACATCTTATCGACCTCGTCTCTTATTCGCTCGCGGCTGACCCATGCCGTCCGCTGCTCCGCGCTTCTTCGAGAAACTTCGACCGCTTTTTCGCGAATGGCCGAAAATGTTTCTTCTGCGATTCCAAATTGAAGCTGACCGGAAAATCGAATTGCACGAAGCATCCGAAGTTCATCTTCATCAAACCTCGCTTTCGGCTGTCCAACCGCCCTGATGATTCGAGCTTTTAAGTCGTTCAATCCACCGACAAAGTCGATAATTTCTGCCGAGACGGGATCAAAAAACAAAGCGTTGACGGTAAAGTCGCGACGTTTTGCGTCCTCTTGAAGATCGGAAAAGATCACCGTATCGGGATGGCGGCCATCAGAATATTTTCCATCTTTTCGAAAAGTCGCAATTTCAATGGAGCCTGACTCACCGACTTGCGGAAGAACGATCACGCCAAACGATTTTCCAACCGACACAGGATTCCAGTCGGCAAAGATAGTCTCTACCTCAGTCGGAGTTGCACTCGTTGCAATATCAAAATCATGAGGAGAGATGCCGCGCAGAGCATCGCGAACGGCGCCTCCTGCAAATACAGCCTGAAAGCCTTTCGCCGTCAAAATCTGGCAAATCTGCAAAGCAGCCGGCCATTGACGATGTAGTTTCAAAACTTCAAGAAAGAGAGGCGAAGCCGGTTCTTTCACGTTAAGAACAAGGTAAGGCGGTACTTAAATCGTGTCTACTGAGATTCTTAGAAAATCCGATCTTGATCACTGGCTACCGGTGACGGCACCTGGAATTCGCTACGGCATTAGTCGGCTGACTCGCCCCATTTCAATGGATTTTTACGATCAGTGGATAAGTGAAAAACATCATGCTGACATGGACTATTTAGTGCGTCATCGCGATGTGAAAGAGGAAATACAACGCTGGCTTCCTTTCGCCCGATCCGCGATTGTCTTTGCGATCGATTATGTAACAAAGCCACTTCCTGAAAGTTCGAAACTGCGAACCGCACTTTACGCGCAATTTGCTCCGAAGATGGCCGACTATCATTCGGAACTAAAACAACGCTTAGAACCTACGCTTGCAGCGCTCAAAGTCAGATACCCAAAACACGAGTTCAGATTCTCGGTTGATTCCGAACCTATTCTTGAACGCGATCTCGCAGTCCGAGCGGGACTGGGATGGGTTGGAAAAAACACCTGCGTGATTGATAAAAACGGCGGGAGCTTGTTTTTTATCGCGGAAATCTTGACGTCTCTTGAAGTAGAAACCGCAAGCGTGATCAGCGCCGATCATTGCGGCACATGCACCAGATGTTTAGAAATTTGTCCGACCGGTGCCCTCAAAGAGCCCCGTGTCCTGGATGCTGGTCGATGCATTTCGTATTGGACTATAGAGTCGAAAAAAATTCCTTCACTTGGGCTGAGACAAGGATTCCAAGATTGGTTTTTCGGTTGCGACCTTTGCCAAACAGTTTGTCCTTGGAATGGAAAGGTTTGGGGCAAAGACCTAATGAATAAGATGACAAACCCTTCGAACAATCCCATGGACCGGGAATCACTGATTCTTGAACTCAAGCAAATCCTCGAAAGTTCAAATCGCGAACTCCAGAGACATTACAAAGATACACCGCTTGCACGGGCTCGCGGTTCCGGCTTAAAAAGAAACGCGCTGATTGTAATTGAGAATCGTGAGTTACATGAACTTCAGCCGGTAGTAGAGGCAATTGTCGCTCACCATTCAACCACTCAGGAACTGAAGCAGTTGGCCTCAGATGTTTTGTTGAAAATCCGAAGATAAAATCAGTCCTTCAAATTTGAGTCGCTGAAGGTTTTGATAAACTTCTTGCTGCCCTCTAGATAAATCGCTTTCCAACTCTTTTGCGACCGCGGAACAAACTGCCGCTTCCTGAACTCGAAAACTCTCTCGCACAAATTCCATCACAGCCGCTTCCACCAGATTGAGATCATGCTCGAACATAGAATCACGGTATCGTCCAACCACGAGTAGCGGGTTCACATTTTCCTTGGAATGGAAAGATGGCCTCACTAAGACTTCAAGCGTCGGATTTAACATTAAGGCTCTCGACTCGAGAGAATTTGCTTCCTGCTGTTCATCTTGAGGACTTAAAAACGCCAAAACCAGGGAGACCCGTTTTTCAATTTCAAAAATTTCCCGCGCGCTGAATCGGGTCGAGCTTTTGCGAAATTTTAACCAAGTCCCCAGTCTGCGGCACGCCATCCACGGCGGCTCTGTGTCGGACAATTCTGTCACCTGCTTTCGACTGGCGGCAAAGAGCTCCGCAGTTTGACCGTTGGTCAATGCCAAATCGTGCCATAAAAAATTAAGGAATCGATCGATACACTCGCTCGATCGATCGCTACTAATGCGCCCCTCAAACTTTACCGGAATATTGAGATCAACCAAATGCGAACGCCAAGCTTCGTCCGCGGAAAGTCGAAACACCATACCGCGGCGGGCATGCGCCGTCAGCCATGCCTGCAATTCAAAAATTAGCACTGGATCTGGAGCCATGGATACGTGTAGCTCAAGACCACCCTGTCTCTGTCCGCTTCCCTCGCAATATTGATCGAAAACTTCGCGAAGTGGTCCGCCCATGTGAACAAGCCAGTCTAACCGGATTTCCCCAGAATTGAATTCTGCGAGACTTAAAACTGTTCCAGGCGAATGAAACTCCCGCACCAGCCTCGGCCAGCTTTTAACTGACCTTTCATTGAAAACGTCTTCCCACGATGCCCGCTTGCTCACGGGAAAAGCATAAGGCATCCGAGACTTTGCGCGTAGCCTAAAGGAAGTTTGACGCTCCATACCCGCCCGCGATCGCTTCGGCGTCATGCCTCTCAGCAAAAGTTTATTCCCTTTCGCCCCTGTAAGAGGGACGATAGTGGAATGCTGAGGCCAATCAAAAATGATTTACTTTTTAGCCGCAACGATCCAGCAGATCCACGACTAGGTGACTTCGTAAAAATCGCTACGTTGGAAGACGTTCGGCGTTTAAATAAAGCAGATCGGGTGACAATAACCGGTTATCCCGATGACGCAGGTGTAAAGTTAAACGGGGGAAGAGTCGGAGCGAGTCTCGGTCCAAGTCGAATCCGAAGTTTTCTTTACCGTATGACACCTCCTGCATTTTTGGAAGACCTCGATGCAGCGACCGAGATTCTCGATTTAGGCGATCTAGACTCTGATATAGTAACTTCGCTCGCTGATCGGCACGCGTTGGCTCGCGAAACGGCACTTCGAGTCTTAAACAGCGGATCGAAGCTCATCACCTTTGGCGGCGGTCATGACTATGGCTTTCCCGATGCTGCTGCTTTCTGTGAACACTCGCTTAACCACGGACAACGTCCACTCGTTATCAATTATGATGCACATTTGGACGTGCGTCCAACAGATCGCGGTTTAACCAGCGGTACCCCGTTCTTTCGACTACTAGAAGAATTTCCGGAAATTGATTTTATTGAGCTCGGCCTTCAGGGTCAATGCAACTCTCGCCAACACCTGAAGTGGGCGCAAGAGCGCGGGGCGCTTTGCTCGTTCGAGGAAGCTCGCTTAGCGGAGGGCCTCACCCTTGCGGAAACGCTGCAACGATTCGTCGGGGAAACAACGCTTCGTCGTCGCCCGGCATTTTTATCTATCGATATCGATGGCTTCAGCTCTTCCGTTGCACCTGGCGCAAGCCAAAGTTGGCCGACAGGATTTCAACCCGCAGATTTCTTCGATTCCCTCAGCTGGTGCTTGTCTCGCCTCGATGTCAAGTCGGTTGGAATATACGAAGTGTCACCGCCCCTCGATGTAGATGATCGCACATCGCGTCTGGCAGCTTTGATTGCGCACCGTTTTATGTTTCAATTATGACAATGCAATCTTCCTACAGCGAATTTGATTTCCCATTTGGACTCGGCAGCGACAACCATTCCGGAGTACATCCCAAAATCATGTCGGCGATGCAGGCAGTCAACCTGGGATTCGCCCCAAGCTATGGAAGCGATCTCGTTTCCGAGCAGGCCAAGAAAATCTTCCGCGAGCATTTTGGTAAACAGACAGATACCTTCTTCTGCTTTAATGGTACAGCCGCCAATGTACTGGCGATCGGCGCACTGATCGAACCTTTCGAATCTGTGATTTGCAGCTCTCATGCACACATCGCCGTCGACGAATGCGGAGCACCTGAAAGGATTCTCGGCTGTAAGCTTCATGTCCTTCCGGCAACTCCCACAGGAAAAATTACCGCAGATCAAATTGCTTCACTTCTCATTCGGCGAGGGGATCAACACTTTTCTCAATGCAAAGTCGTGTCGATCACGCAACCCACCGAGGTCGGAACGGTTTATTCAAAAAAAGAGCTCTCTGAAATCTCTTTGGTCTGTCAGAAAAATGGGCTCTTCTTACACATCGACGGGGCGCGACTGGTCAATGCCGCTATCTCAGCTGGCGTTTCGCTGTCAGACGTTTCGCTTGGTGCAGATGTAGTGTCTTTTGGTGGAACAAAAAATGGGCTGCTCTTCGGAGAGGCAGTTTTATTTTTGTCCGACCGAGCTCGCCAGAAGGTTTCAAACTTCCCTTACATTAGAAAACAGCTGATGCAGCTTCCCAGCAAAACCCGCTTCGTATCGGCGCAATTTTGTGAGTTTTTGGGTACCAACCTTTGGCAGGAAATTGCCAGCCACAGTCTCGAAATGGCAAATTACCTTCGCCGAGGGCTCGAAGAGGCAAAACACCTCGGCGCCGACATTCAATTCACCCAGGAAACTCAATCTAACGGGGTCTTCGTGATTTTTTCTCGAGACTTAGAAAAAGCTTTAAAAAAATCTGCTTTTTTCTATATCTGGAACGAAGACACTCGCGAAGCAAGACTTATGACTTCCTGGAACACGAGCACGACCGAACTCGATAAGTTTATCGAGATCGCCAAATCGCACCAAGAATCTCGCCGAAAATCACACGGAGGCTTAGATTGAGCAAAAGTAAAAAGTCCGGCGGCAGCTTTTTGGGTGCGCTTACCTTTTTTCTCTTTTTTCTTTTGCTTCTAATCGGAGCCGCACTTGTCGGCGTCTATACGATTCGCGATCGTCTGCTAATTGAGTACATCCGCGAAAAGGGTCCACGACATTTTGGAGTCGAAGTGCTGGCGGTCGATTCGCTTTTAACACGACCAGTAGGCAGCCTCTCGGTCGAATTAAAAGGTGTCATTTTTCAGGCGTCGCCGCAGTCGCCGGTCATTCGTGCCCAGCAGGTTTCGATTGGCACTCCGAAAACACTTCTCGGACTCTACCAACTCCTCCACTCTAGAGAAACTCTGACTCTGAAAATGCAGCTTCTAGGACCGCAAATTCAGGCGACCTCCAAACCAGAAACTGCGCCCTCGCAATTAGATTCAACCGCGCCGGGTCCGAAGACTCCTCAATTGCCATTTCCAGTTTCCATCGAAGCAGAAATTAGGGATGGTCAAGTGGATCTCGGGACGGCAGCCAAACCGATTAGCATAAAAGGGCTTACCGGGATTCTGCGCTCCGATATATCGCGGACTTCAAAGGCTGACACCTTGGTCGTTCGCTCAACAGGACAACTTGTTTTAAAGCTTGGCATTGCGGATCGCGCAGATCTGCCAATGCGCGCTGATTGGACGCTTCAAGCAAAACCCACGCTGTCCTCGGGCGACCCAGTCATTCCGATTGAAATTTCAAATCTTTCAGTTTCGACCCTTGGAATGACAATTAAAAGCCAAGGGAAAATGGAGTGGCCCAGTCAAGCGATCGACTTTAGTGCGTCTGGCTTTTCTACGGATTTAAGCGTAATTCCAATTGATAAAGATGAAAGCGAAGCTCTAGGAATTGTTGGCCGACTTAAGGGCCAAGCTGAAATCGCAGTCAAAGTCGTCGGCTCTTTGAAGAAATCTGTCAAAACGTCCGGACTATTTAAATTAAAGAATGCAACGATCCCTTTTGAACTATCAAGAAAAACGCCAAAACCGTTTATGATAAAAGGCCCCGTCGATGCCGATCTCGATATTCCGTTCGCCGTCGAATATAATTTCGAAGGCCAGAGCATTGAAGGAATAGATCTTCAACTTGCGACTTTCCGAATTGATATGACCAATGCCGAGGTCCGAGCTGATGGAATTCTTAAAAAAAATCCGGCAATCATGATGGGGCTCCATGGCCAACTTACTGCCGCAGGAAAAACTATTGAAATTAGCTCTGTCGAGTTTCGACTTGCCAATCTGCTTGTCGCAACGAAAGGTCAAGTTTCGATCGATCCAAATCGTGTGTCTAAACTCGACCTCCGAGTCTCACTTCCTAATCTTCAGGGCTGGCCACAGCTTGTACCCATGCTTGGAACAATCGACCCAGGACCTGTGATAAACGCTGCGCAAATCAATCAAGCTAACGGCTCACTGACACTTGCGGCAACCATCGAGCTTCCTATTGCTGATCCCAGCCGATTGAAATCAGACACCAAAGTTGAACTCGACGCGCTGGATGCCCGTGATATCGTGTTTCCATTTTCCTTTAAAAAAGATATCGACACACCCAATCGTAAACTCGCCGAGGGCACTCTCAGAGCAGCAGTTCAAGCATCTGGATCCTTCAGTTCAACTTCGTGGAAAGTTCGAAGAGCCGTGGGCACAGTGGATTTAAAGGACGTAAAAATTGAATGGGGCGAGCTTCTTAACAAAGCCCGTGGACGCGACCTATTTGCCCGATTTGATTCCGCAGCAGACGGCGCAAAAATAAAAATTGATAAACTTGAGATTAAAACTGATATCAGCTCGCTGTCGGTCAAAGGAAATCTCTTGTTAGCCGGAACCGAAAAAGCGCCAGAATATAAAATCGACACCACCGTCGATTCTCAGCTCGTCTTATCGCAGCTCTACGATCTCGTGCCAGCGCTCCGCTCCGTTCGATCGAAAGTGCCAAGCGGCACTATTTTTAATTCCTATAAAATGTCCGGAGTTTTTAACGGTGACATTGCAAGTTCACCGCTTGTACTTGAGGGCCGAACTGTTCTAAGGACACCGCAAGTCGTTTACCTAGAAACTAAAATTTCAAAAAATGAAGGCAATGATTCTAAATCGGCTTCAGGTGAAAAAGAATCGCCTCCCAACTTTGAATATTTAAAGTGGCCTGTAGTTCGAAATTCCAAAATCATCTTTGACGCACAAATTGCTAACCTAAAACACAAAACTGGAGAAATGAAAAACGTCTCAACAGTTATGGCTCTCGACAAAGGAAGCCTCACCGGCACCGCAAAGATTGCACAGGCGTTTGAGGGAACTGTCGAAATCAAGGCCATTCGCGTCCCAGATTTGACCAGTGCGGCCGTCGAAAATATCAGCGCGAGTACCGCAGGAAGCTTTCAACAAGTGAATTTATCAAGTGCCGGGGAATATTTTGATCCGGAATTCAAGAAACTCGTCGGAGGAGTCTCATCTGGTAATTTTACTTCTACCTTGAAACCGTTTTCATCTGAAAGCATTTTAGACAATGCCACGGCATCTGGAACAGTGGCTGTAAAAGATGGCTTTCTTTCAAGTTTGAAATTTGACGAACTCGTCAATTCAAAGATCGCCGAAAACCCGAAGGTAGCTCAACTTCTAGGAGCCAAGCCCAGTTTAAATACTAAAGGAGCAGCGTTTGATATGGTCGCGAAGTACTCCTTTTCGAAAGGGCGCCTAAATTTAAAAGACTTTAAAATGGACTCGCCTGAAAAGAACTCTCTCGAGCTAGAAGGTTGGCTGCAAAAAGACTTCCAGACAGAACTAAAAGGCACCGCCTTTATTGCGAACACTTCTATCGGTGGAAGCTTCCGCCAGGCAAACAGCGACAAGACAGGGCGTCTCGTTGTTCCAATTAAGATCTCGGGATCGTTGAAAGAACCGAGCCTAGACATCGCCGAAGAAGTCATCGCAGCGATGGTCTCGAAAACTGTCCAGCTGGAAACTACAAAACTAAAAGACAAAGTTAAGACGGAAGCGACGAAGGTATTTGAAGAAAAAAAGAATGAAGCCGTCGACAAAATAAAAAACGAACTCAAACGCTTAGGTCTTTAACCCGATAGGACTACATGGCACACCATAAAAACTATCCCCCAATTTCATACTCTGAATATCTAAAAACTGAATCGCTGCTAGATCTTCAATCGCCTCGAAGTCTAACGTTCGGAAACGAAGCGCACGATGAAATGCTGTTCATCATTGTCCACCAAACTTATGAGCTTTGGTTTCGCCAAATTCTTCATGAAATCGATTCAGTTTTAGCCGTCTTCCAACAAAAAGTGGTTCAAGAAGAGGACATGGGTCGAGTCGTAAGTAGACTTACGCGAATTGTGGAAATTCAAAGATTGCTTGTCGATCAAGTGGCGGTTCTAGAAACAATGACACCGCTGGATTTCCTCGAATTTCGAGATATGCTCTACCCGGCAAGTGGTTTCCAATCTATTCAATGGCGTTTGATCGAAAACAAACTGGGACTTAAAGCTACCAACCGACTCAAATACAATGCCCAACCGTATTACGCGCACGCTGCTCCAGCGGATCAAAAGAAACTGCTCGAAAGCGAATCAACGCCGTCGCTGTTTGATCGGATCGATGCGTGGCTGTCACGGATGCCTTTTCTCGACTCAAAAGATTTCAATTTCGTAGAGCAGTACTCAGCTGCAGTTAAAGAAATGCTCGATCGAGACGAAGAAAGTATTCGCCGTTTTGCTAAGTCGGATGAAGACCTCAATCGAAACTTGAAAACGGTCGACGATTCGAAACGCGTATTCGAATGCTTGTTAGTGGAAGAAAAATATAAAACTCTTGTTGAAGCCGGCACATTCCGCCTCCAACATAAATCGATCCAAGCTGCAATTTTTATTCTACTGTATCGCGACCAACCGGTTTTTAGCTTGCCGTTTCAAATGCTAACCAAACTTCAAGACATCGATGAATTAATGACAACCTGGCGTTATCGGCATGCACTTATGGCTCACAGAATGTTGGGAACAAAAATCGGAACCGGCGGCTCAAGCGGGCACCAATATCTCAAGGCCGCAACAGATCACCACCGCGTTTTTAGCGATCTGTTTAATCTGGCCACTTTTCTAATTCCACGGTCTCAGCTACCCCATCTTCCAGAATCATTTTCTAGAAAGCTCGGCTTTCACCTCTAAAGTTTTCAAAAAGATGCGGTCCACTTCCTGATTTGATAGCCATTGGTCCGCATCTTTCTTTCCGATCTTCTTTTCGGCCTCGCGACAAAGATCTTCAAAAACAACATCCGTCGCGGCATGAGCGAGGCTAGGAAAAGCCCCATCATCAACTTCACCAACGCCGACAATCGATAGCGTCGACCAAAGCTCTTTCATTGCTGACGTGTACCTTTTCTCATTTTCTTTTCCCTGGAGGTCCGTAGCGCGTCGAATTTCTTTCGTCGAAAGTGGCGATTCCATCTCCAGAAGCTCAAGAATCTCTGAAGCAGACGAGTAGGAGGGGAAACGACTGTCACCGAACAACTGACGTCTTCTATTTTCTAGAGCGACCCACATGTGTTGAAAAAAAATTCGAGAAAAAAATGTGGCACGTCCGCGATACCACTTAGCGTAGATAACTTGTTTGGATTCTGCAAGTTCACGGCGAAGATGCCAGAGCTCCGCAACTCGATTGTCCGCGTCATCTGACCACTCCCACTTCATCACAGACTTGGGGTGGAGAACGCTCCATAACGATTTCGGTAGGTTTTTCCGGGGAATGGGAAAAACTAAAAGCCAGCCGTGGCGTTCGATCGCCTCTATCGACCTTTTCAAAAGTCGACTCACGCAAGACCTTGTTTATTTTCACATTCGATCCAGGTGAAAGCCGACGGAACTTCCCCTGACGCGTCAACAATCTTGCCGTCCAACAAAAGAGCTCTTACAAAACCCGCGTCCCCGCCGCCAATTTTCACCGGCTGGGCCAAAAGCGTGAAGAGACCCTCCGGAACTGAATCTAAACAAAGTCCCTCTAAAACTCCTAGCGACAAACGCCGCACGGCTTGGTGAGATTCAAGTGCCTTTGAGGTTTCAGGATCGATCGATGGGGTGTCGATTCCAATTAGCCGAACGCCGAGTCTTGCAACCTGCTCGATAAATTCGGAATCAAAACTTGCGAAGTCTGAATTCCAACTTTGCGGATCTGGAAAGGTTCCGGTCCAAACAAGAAGCCTACCAGGTAGCTCTTTTCCATCCCGCAGGGCCTCCCGAAAGCTTCCATCAAAACAGGCCTCGGTAATACGAGCACCACGGCTGACTTTCGCACGCACGACTAGCGCGGGCCCGATGTAAATGGATGGATCTCGATGGTCAATTCCTTCGCCGTCAGCGCTATAATGCGAAGCTGCATCCGCATGCGCACCGACGTGAAGCGTGGTCTGGATCGAACTCAAGGTGAGATGGTGCCCAGCTTCGAAGCTCATGGCAACGACTCGACGAAATGGTACGTCGCCAGGAAAAACTCCTGTCGATGCAGTCAAGGTTGGACTTAAATCGAAGACCCGCATCAGTCTAGCGTACCTATAAACTCAAGTACCTCTTCAGCATGACCGTCCACTTTCACCTTTCGCCACTCTTTCAAAATGAGTCCTTCCTCATCAATCACGAATGTAGACCTCTCGATTCCCATGAACTCTCGCCCGTAGAGTTTTTTCAGCTTGATCACATCAAACGAGCGACAAAAGCTTTCATCCTCATCGACAAGCAAATCAAATGTGAATCCACACTTTTCTTTAAAGCTCTCATGCGACTTCAAAGAATCCCTCGAAACTCCAAGCACAACAGTGTTTTTCGCCGCAAATTCACTTTTCAATCGCTTGAAATCTTGGCCTTCAACAGTACAGCCTGGGGTGTTGTCTTTCGGGTAAAAATAGATAACCACCCGACTTCCTTTAAAATCTTGAAGCGAAATATTTTTTCCGCCCGTCGCTGGCCGAATCATGGTCGTCGCCTTTTCGCCAACAAGGCTTGTGCCGGCCTCTCGAGCACCGGCAGCAAGTCGTTGAGCGGAAGTTCGTTTAACGGCGGCAGCGCGTTTGACGGTTTTTTTTCGGACAGTGCTACCCTTTTTGATCGTGGCCCGAGCCTTGGCTTTTTTTACCGATACGGGCTTAAGGGATTTCTTTGCGGCCAATTTGGATTTCTTTTTTAGCTTTGCCAAGGTCGAAAACCTCCATTTTTACTAAGCGTCACTTTTATGCTGCTCCAGCTTGCAGCAGTTCTGGTAGAAGAAAACATGGCTCAAGTGCGAAATTTGTTAAATTTAGAACCGCCCAGTCTTTTTCTTGAAGTCGAGTCGGCATTACGAAACGTGCTCGGCACTGCAGACCCAGCTAAACAAGCAGACAGTGTATTGCGACTTTCAAATCATTATGTTTCATCGCCTGATGCGCTCTCGCCTTGGCAGAAGGCCTGGGCCATGAATGCGCTTCTCAGCTACTATCACCCGTTGAACCAAAGTCGGGCTTACGGCGT
Organism: Deltaproteobacteria bacterium; assembly: GCA_017302795.1. Classification (GTDB taxonomy): domain Bacteria; phylum Bdellovibrionota; class Bdellovibrionia; order Bdellovibrionales; family JAMPXM01. Next base: position 148,072 of record JAFLCB010000010.1, read on the forward strand.
CGCTAACCGCGGTGTTCAGCTTGGATTTTTTGAAGGAATCGAAACACTGTATGATTTCGGCGCCGGAACCGGAGCAGGCACTATTGGTATTCTTGCCGCGTGCCCGGAAATTAGGAAAGTGATCCTCAGCGATCATTCGACCGAGGTGCTGAAGGCGGCAAACTCTCTTTTTTCAAATCTTCGCTCACTCAAAGACGCTGGAATCAAGTGGGAGGCTCGGACAGAAACGCTCGAGGAAGGCATCGTACCAGTGGCCCCTTCTTCGTCATTGGCTCTTTTTTCTTATGTTCTCACTGAAGCAAACGCGATCGATCGCTTTGAGCGTTTTTTGAAACGCGGAAATCAACACTCATTCGAGGCCATCGCGATTTTAGAGCCTTCCACTTCTGCAGACGGCCGTCGCCTTCAGCGACTTCGCAGTGTGCTTTTGGAAAATGATTATCACATCTGGGCCCCGTGTACTCATGCCGACAAATGTCCACTTTTGGAAGAGTCCGATCGCGATTGGTGCCACGATCGCTTTCCACCTTTTTTACCGGTCTGGTGGAAAAATCTTGAGGCAGGGCTGCCCATGAAAAATCAATCGCTCACTGTCTCGTACCTATTAGCGCGAAAAAAAGCACCTTCTGACAGCAGGAAGTTTGTCCGTGTGACAGGTGATCCTCTGCACGAAAAGACCAAGATACGCCAGCTAATTTGCCGCGGGCCGCATCGAGAATTCATAAGCTGGTTTCCATCTCGCTTTGAAAAACCAGCAGCAAAAGAACTGAAAGATTTTGATCTTGCACGGGGCGATCTGTTTCTTGATGACCAAAGATTTTGGAAAGATCAGCGAGGAGCAGAGCGAGGTCATGAGTACAGACTCACAGAAAATGAAGTTTATCAAATACGAGCTTCACTGGATGAATTGGCAATCAAACCATCGAGGTAAGCCAGCATAGAACGCATTTCCAGATGAACCATTGATGCCTGGTTTGCCACTTGCTCTCGCCATTCAGCAGAAGTGAAATCTTTCGAAAATCCATTTAAATCCGCCGGGACCTCCGGATAGAAGATTTTTGTGTACATGGAGAATCGCGCCATTGGGGTCGGCGGCAATGGAACCGTAACTCCTCCATTTTCCTTCAACCGGTTGCCAATAAACTTTTGCACAATTGACGGAAGCGGTAATTCAGAAATTTTTGTCGTCAAATTCTCATTCAACGGCACATTAAGCCCCCAACGCTCCGAACCTCGATGCACGCACAAAAGAATCGGGGTGTTCGTTCTCATCGAAATTTCAACAAATCTGTCGGAACGAAATGGCTGAAGATTCATCGGGTCTCCAAAAAAACAGTTCGACCCTTCAGGGAAAACCACGAGGTCGGCGGTTTCTAGGTCTTCGAAGTGCTGCACGAGTTCTTCGAAGTTAAGAGGCCGATCACTTTGCGTGATAAACTTCGCCACATCCTTTAATCCTGGAATCGAATAAAAAAACCGGTCCATGACCGCAATCGGACGACGAGATCCACCACCTCGGGCCGCTAGCTGAGCCGTGAGTAAACAAGGTGCCGGGATCCAAGAAAGTGGAGAGGCATGATTGAATGCAACGATCAGGCGCGGGTGTTCACTCATCATCTGATCTAAAGGAACATCTGTGTGAAACTCAGTTTTTTTTGCGACTAGTTTCAAAACTGCGTTTGTCAGCGGCTCGTACTCTGAAAGGCGTCGAAGCTCAGTTTCCATGGTTCACGTCTACTTCGCTCCACGCCCTAGGTCGAGGCAGGCCTTGACGAAGCCCCTTGTGCCGCGTCAACTGTTACAAATGTCCGCAAAGCCCCGTACGAGCCTCGAAATTTTACTTCCCTACCTGCCTAGCTTTACAGGCCTTGTGTTTGTTTTCGCAGCATATACCGCGGCCGTGTTCGGCACTTCCGCTTCAGGTGTCCTCACCAAACTTCCTGCAGGAAATCACAGCCACAGTTTCAAGGTAGCTAAAAAGCTAAGTGCCGAAAAGCTATCAACACTTACTGTATTGCCCACTAGAGACGTCGCTTCGCCTTTAGAGACTGAATAAAAGCTTAAATCACCGCCGAGCGACAAAGAATCAGTTATCCAGTGGTTATAGCCCGCGATCGCACCTGCATGGAACGGAGATGCCGAGACCTGGTTGGGAGAAATGCCAAAATCCATTTTCGTTATGCCCAGCCGAACCCCGAAATAAGCTCCTTTCGCCTCGCCTTCGAAATGGTAAGTGCCTTCTACTCCGTAAAAATCCAAATCAAAAGCACCGACAACTCCAGCCTCATCTTTTTTTGACGTGAAGTAGTACGCTCCTAACCCAAGTTCCGTCCCGATTTTCGCTCCCGCGGTTATCCCCAGCTGAGTCCGCGCAGTTGTGCCGCTTTTGTTCGGAACCAATAGTCCACCCGCCCCGCCGATCCATAGAGCCTGTTCACCCTCTGCTGCAGCATTTGCCGAGCCCATTCCCGAAATCACAACAAGCGCAACTACCATTAGGGTCGACATTCCCGATGCCGCCATACTTACCAATGCCTTCATTTTAGTTTCAGTCCTGATCATTTCATCCTACTTTCGTTCGACAATTATTTACTGTCTCTTTCGGGATAAATTATGCTCTCATGAAGACATGTTCAGACAAGACTTCTGCAATGTGTTGAAGCGCAAAGTGTTCCAAGCCTCGCGGTTTCCGATATTTGCTGCCCTTTTGTTTCTCTGTAGCAATGGAAAAACCAATGTCGTTGGCGGCGATGCTCAGAATTTCAACCCAACCAGTAATGGGCTTGATTTTGTTACCGTACAAAGCTCAGAAACGCTTCGCCCTGGAATTTTCAACCTCGGTCTATTTTTGAACCATGCTGTGAATTCACTTCCCTACTTCGAAGCTTCGCCAGGAAATCGCCTTAACTTCACAGACAGTCTGACGTCGTTTGATTTCAACGCGGGTGTCGGACTTATGGACAATTGGGACGTAGGCTTCAGTCTTCCCCAAGTACTCCGACAGCAAGTCGAAGACGGCTCGGGGTCGCGTGGGGAATTTGCAGCGACTGGGATGACAGAGATTCGATTCAATACAAAATTTCGATTCTTGGGCGATGCTAACGGAGGCGTTGCAGCGATTTTGTCGACAAATTTGAATTTGATTGAAAACAACCCCTATGCGGGGCGAGATAGCGGACCAACATTTAATTTCGAACTTGCAGGCGACACGACTGTCCACCGCTGGGCGATCGGCGGCAATTTCGGTTATCGCGCGCGCTCAAAAGGAACGAAAATTCCTGGGTCTCTCGCTGATCCTCTTGGCAATCAGTGGATTGCTTCCGCAGCCGCTAGCTATCACTTCCCTGAGTACAGCACGAAAGTCATTTCGGAAATCTTCGGCGCTGTTCCAAGCGAATCAAGCGACAGCTTTGGTGAGCGCAGTCTCTCAAGCTTTGAGTGGTTGATCGGACTAAAATACGACGTGAACACAAATCTCGCGCTGCACGCGGGCGGTGGCACAGAGTTACTTCAAGGCGTGGCCTCTCCAGATTGGCGACTCTACGCTGGCCTTAATTATGCTTTCGGACCCATCGAAAAAGATCCACCAGTCAATCGACCTACAGCAGAAAAGGCCAGCGTCAGTTATTTAGAAGTTGTTCCGATCGGCGTGAAATCCTCTATCCAAGAGCGCTTTCGAACAAGATCCATTCGGTTTGAATTTGATTCGGACAGAATGATCGGCCGTTACGACGAAGTTCTGCGAGAATTGGCCGACGCACTTTCTCGTGGCTTTAAAATTCTCCGCGTGGAAGGCCACACTGATTCCGTTGGGCCAGCAAGCTACAACGAATCTCTTTCGCAAAAACGATCCATCGCAATTCGCAAACGATTGATCGAGAAATTCGGTCTCAACGGCAATAAAATTCAAGCAGTGGGATACGGCGAAACAAGGCCGATCGAAGATAACGGTAACTACCAAGGGCGCCAAGCAAATCGCCGAGTCGAGTTCGAAGTCGATCGATAAACGTTAAAACTTCTAGACGCCAGATTGGCACTGGGCTTGGCATTTTTTCCAGTCCAAAACCAGCCACCTCCCCAGCGCCACCTATAAGCGCCGACTTGGACCGTCATGGCGGACCATTCTGTCAAAATCTCATTGGATGGCCCTTGGCCCCAAATATGCCTTTGAAGCAGTCATATGAAACATTCCCCTACTCCCCTAAATTCCATCAAAATCGCTCTTTTGTCGGCTCTCATTGGCTCAAGCCTAACCGTTTCGGCAACCGCCTTAGGAAATGAGGGTTTTCAAAGTCCACTTCAGCGATCAGCCTCCGTATCCTCACTCATTCAGGTCGAGGGGCTCTCACAAGCCGAGAAAACTCGTCTTCGAGGTTTTCTGCGAACAGCAGCCTACGGTGAAAGTGCGCCAGGAGCCGTGAGGATTTCCGCAAACCTCCTGGATGCTGTCGCTAATGATGGACGTGGGTCTACACGCAAAGCGAAACCAAAACCGAATGATGACGGTGAGTGCTTTTTCCAGGTCCCGGAACGCTTTTCGCTTTTCAAAGCGACCACTGACAGAGATCCATGTGCTGGCCTCGGGACACTTTTAATTGCAGATACCGAAACCCAAATCCTTTACCTCTGCAAGAACGGAAAGTCCGTTAAAGACTTCGACTTTGCAAAAGGATGGAATGGTACCGCAAAGCGGGAAGAAGGCGACGAACGAACGCCACTCGGCGTCTACAACATCAAGGCTCCGCAGAAATCTTCAAGTGGGTTTCATAAATTCATCCACATCAGCTATCCGACCCCGCACCAGAAAAGCCAAGGCTATACTGGCTCGAATGTCGGCATTCACGGTCCAAGCCGATGGGCGCGATGCCTCGGAAGACTTAACACCTACGTTTTTGATTGGACAAACGGTTGCATCGCCGTTGGGAGCGACCGCGAAATTGACGAAGTCAGTCGCTTCGTAGAAGAAAACACAGTCACGAAACTCGCTGTGTATCCGCTGGAAGAAACAGGGAACTCACTTGCGAAATAGCACCGCCGCCCACTTCTTGAATCTTCACGGCTTCATGAAAGGTCTTCAGTCGAACTAAAAGACCGCCCAACCAACGAGGCCCAAACGCAATTAAGCGAGGAATCAGCAGTAAAATTTTCGAAATCTCCTGGCCCAAGGATTGCCTTACCTCGCACCCAGAAGAAATTAAGAATTTAAAACTGAAATCGTTTTGTCATTTATTATTAGGAGTTCAAAAATGAAAGTGAACGCACTTCGACGAGCACAAACAGCCCTACTGGCGATCACGATCGCCTCTTTGGCAACTGCGTGTTCAAAGTCTGAACTAACACAATCTGATAAAGTTGCTTCGAACACGGGCTACGAAGTGACTGAAGAGCAAGTCGGGATCGTAGCTCAGTCAGAAGTAAAAGAATCCAAACGCTTCTTTATCTCTGCAGAATCTATTCGCGTTCGCGCGACACCTGAAACTGACACTGTTGAAAATGTCGTCGGCCGTCTTTACGTCAATGACCAAGTTGAAGTCATCGACGCAACCCCTGTCGGCAAAGATGCGCTTGTCAAAGTTCGGGTCATTTCTAGCACGTCCTCACTTCCCGGTGACAGCGAACTCTATGTGTCGTCGAAATACTTCAATGCAGAAAAAAAAGCGATCGACCCTGTTGCGACTTCGATTCAGGCACCAGCTGCTGACACTCCGAAAGTCATCGGTCAACGGGCGGCGAAAGCCAATCGCCTGTTCGTTGTCACAAACGTGGCGACAGAGAAGCTGCGCGTTTACGAGCGTTGTCTTCCAGCCGAAGGATGCGTTAACCGCATGATTCTCGAAACTGACGTTGTTAACGGTGAAGATGATGACGGAACTCGTACAAACGTCGGATTTTATCAAGTTCAATACTGGGTAAAGTTCTATGAAGTTTATCGTGACGGCGCAAAAACTTATCCGGCTTGGTACAAACCAGGGTACCCTGCGGTTCCAGAACCAGGAAACCGAACCGCTTGGTTTAACAGCTCTTACATGCCGAATGGCGAAGGCGACATGCGCGGAGCTTTTGGTTGGTACACGAAATTCGTTGGTCCGAATGCTAACGGCCAATGGACTCATGGCACAGCCGGCTGGGGAAAAGACAAAAAAGACTTCATTACCTTCAAAGAATCATTTTGGGGTAAACTTACGAACCTCTTCACCTCGATCCGAAGCCATGGTTGCACACGGGTCGACAACGAATCGATCGCCTACCTCCGAAGTCTCGTTCCAGTTGGTACGCCGTTGATCAAAATTTATGCGCGTGAAGCATATCGCGATCCGGCTCGTTCAATGTATCCGAAAAACGCTGGGCGATGGGAATACATCCTCACGAAAAATGGACATCAGGCGAAAAACAACCACCAGCTAGCAGATCGCCAAACCGTTCTTAATGAAGGCACTCCACGATCAGAGTGGCTAGACCAAGGGGTTTATGACGTTGATCAAACACCAGATGTAGCAGACGGCGATCTCTATAGTCTTGGTGGTTCGTCCTTCCGCGGTCACTTTGTCGTGGACGAAGGAACAGTCGTTAACTACCAACATCCATCGGGCATGAAACGCGGTGGCTACAGTGACCGGCTTGTTCCAGATTACATGGTTTCAAACAACGCTGATGTAAAAGGTGAAACGAATAAAGATCGCGGGGAACCACGCAACAATGGAAACAACCATTTTAACAATGACTGGCACAATAACTACGGCGGCGGCTAAATCTTAAATTGTCAGATAATTGCCCGATGGTTTTCAGGGGCGAAAAAAGGCCATCTCCGAACGAGATGGCCTTTTGCTTTTCAAAGAAATCGCCCCTTGATGTCGATCGAAGATTCTTTTCCGATTTTCTCGAAGCTCTTTTCGATCCAACCATCTGCCGATTTGCGGCCCATTTCATACAAGTGCTTTAGAAACTGAGGCTCAATCAAAACTTTAGTAGCAGACCCAAGGCGCATCAACTCTACTTCGCTTTCAATCATGTGAACTAAGATCGGGCGATAGCGCTCACCGTCCAGGGCTCCCTTTTGAATCAATCGATTCACAAAATGCACCGCTCGCATTTCACTGGCAAGACTGGCATTAAAGGAAATCTCAGACATTCGGTCTTGAATTTCAAATACTGATTTTGGGACCGACTCTCGCTTGATCGGATTGATTTGCACGATCACGATGTCTTGCGAATCGCACTCGTAAAACAGGGGATACAGTGCCGGATTCCCTACGAAGCCGCCATCCCAGTAATGTTGATTATCAACTTCGACCGCATGGAACATCAACGGTAGCGCCGTACTCGCCATCAGAGCAGCTTGTGTCATTTCCTCTCGTCGGAAGACACGTATATGACCTGTTTCGATGGACGTCGCCGATACAAATATTTTCATCGAATCAAGCGAACGAACGGCCTCAAAATCGACATGCTTCGCAATCAGCTCTCTAAGCGGATTAATGTTCATTGGGTTCCACTGGTACGGGGAAACCAAATGCGTGAAAGACGCAAACAGATGATAGGACCAGGAAAGATCAAATCCGAAGCGGCCAAATACCACATCCAGAGGGTGGCGCCGGTAAGGTGTCAGTTGGTGCATTTCTCCAACCGCAAGCCAGAAATCTCGAAGTGCCAATCGAGCTCCATCGCGACCGCCTTGCGCCAGACCTGAAGCCATAACTAGTCCGTTCACTGCACCTGCAGAGGTCCCCGAAAGTCCATCGAACTCAAGTCTCGGATCTTCCAATAGACGATCTAAAACTCCCCACGTGAAAGCTCCGTGGGAGCCGCCTCCCTGAAGGGCAAGATTGATTTTCTTCGTCATCTGATTTCCGCCTCCCGCACTAATTGAGCTCAGCATTTTTACCACTCAAAGTAAAAACCCGCTGGTTTAGTATCAACGAGAGACACTTAAAGCCTCAAAGAGAGACTTTACTCCACCAGACTGAAGTCAGAGGTAACTGGACCCGATGAGCAAATGTGAGATCCGCTAAAGGAATATTCAATATAAAGAACTTCGATCGCGATGGGAGCGAGCTCCTAGTGGGCGACAGAGTTGGCTTTGTGATGCGCGGATGGTTCTTACCGCGGGAACAAGAGTCCTTCGGAATCATTGTCGAAATCGATCCGCGTGGCGGGATCAAAATCGATGTCGTTGAAAACTACCGTCGGTTCACCTCGTCGGGTCGTCTTGCGCTGCGCGAAAAGGTCATATTTTTCACCCACCACACTTACTGTTCCAAATCGCGCACACGAAAATTCGCGAAGGAAGAAGATGGAACTGTTCTCTGCCTCTTTAAAATCGAGGCGGATCAAATACCTGCGAATCAGGCCCCAAGCCTCCCCTGAGTGCCAATCTGAACTCTAGACAACCTAATGAACTTGAATTTAGATGGTCCCGAATCTTCAACATTCAGGAGCGTCGTTCATGAAATTGAAATCGAACACGAAGGTACGCCTTGCACTCTCAATGTGTGCTCTTATTTTAGGCGCCGTCATGACATTAGGCGGTTGTGCCATTGCACCAAAATCGGTGGCACAGGGCGAAGTGATGTCCCCCGAGGGCGATGCCCAACGAATGTTTGAAGTGCTCGATGTCAACGGCGATGGCCTCGTTTCAAAAGCCGAGGCGAAAAGTGGGCTTCAATATTTGGTCGCCTCTTACGATCGTGGGGGAAAAACAGAGATCCTCGCGGCGAAACAAGGCGCTGATGGGAAATCGAAACCGGTCAAACGCAAGTCAAAACGAAAACCAACTTCACAAGATGCGGAAAAAGCATTTGAGGCTCTATTTGCTGAGCCAACGAAGGTGGGAAATGGCCTCACACAAGACGAGTTTAAAACTCTGGTTGTGAAAGCTTCTGACAATCCAGAGTCAGACCCCTTTGCAGCATTCTTCTAAGTATTTCTTTTTTTTAAGTGATTCAATCTTCCTTGCCACACAAGCCCCAGGTATTTAACTTGGGGCCGAAATTCAATAGGGAGACATCATGCCATTTAACATTCCAAGTGTACTCATTAGGCTCATAGCACCAGCGATAACGATTTCCGCAGCCGCAGGCATGGTAGTGACTTTTTCAGTGGCAGGAATTCGATCTGCCGGAGCAGCAGAAATTCGAAAGGTATTTGACGGAACAGCGGCCTACTGCCCACCAAAAGAAGCCCACAACCCGATCGTTCCCGAAACGGCATTGCGTGCCGAAGTTGACGGCCAGGCGTTGTTAGTCACTCTGAATGTCTGCGAAAATGGCCAATGGATGCGCGATCCGTCGCCAGCCGTTCATCGCTATACGGCTCCGGGCGGCGAAATTGTTGAATTACAATTTGAAAATTTCCGTCTCGTTGTGCAGACATCCGACTGGACGAAAACAAAGTTCATCCCGCTGCCAAACTTTTCTACTCAAGCGTCTGCGCGACTCGCACTGAGCGAGATCGAGTTCATCGAGGCACCCGCGCTCGATATCAGCCTTACGGCTGTGCGGACAACAAAGACCTCAACCGGATACACCTTCACGGAAGATGTTACCTGGGGCGCATTGCGACTGCTAAAGTAGTTAACGCGCTGATCTTCCCCGAGAAAATGCCTGAAACAAAAATAAAATTACCATCGCCCCAATGACGGCGGCGATGAACCCAACAGGCTCCCCGGTGGCATAGATCCCAAATGCGCCGCCCGCCCAATTGGCAAGCATTGCACCAGCGATCCCAAGAATCATCGTCATGAAAATCCCTCCCGGATTCGGGCCGGGCATTATAAATTTCGCTACGATACCGACCATCAGCCCAATAATTAAAACCCAAATCATAGAAAACTCCTGGTTGAAAACCGCATCCTTGGTAAAAAAAAAGCCACAAGAAATCTTGTGGCTTCCTGCGGAACGAGAACTTCTTAGTTAGTCTGGCTAGGCATCAAAATGATGTCAACTCGGCGGTTTTGCGCCCGTCCTTCTTTAGACTTGTTGGTCGCAATAGGCCTTTTAAAGCCGTGACCTTCTGAAGTTACATCATCAAAACCGTTGGCCTTAAAGTAAGAGGCGACTGTCGCCGCTCGCTTTTCCGAAAGAGTCTTGTTTTGAGTTTCACTGCCAACCGAGTCCGTGTGACCTTCAACTTTAATTTCTGCTGCGTTCATCGATTTTGCGACATTCGAAACTTTCGCTAGCACCGACAAAGAAGCCTCAGAAAGTTCATCACGGCCAGTTGCAAAGTTCATCTGCTTCAAGCGAATGACCAAATTTTTACCTTGCTGATAAGCTTCTGCTTCAGAGGTAGTAAACTGTCTACGAGCAGCTTCCATAGCAGCTTGCGTCGCTACAGTTTCATTTGCAGAGCTAAGATCCTGCTCTAGGTTTTTGTTTTTAAGGTTCATCGCTTTTTCATTGGCTGCGCTCTCGGCTTTGCTTGATGCAGAGTCGCTTTGTATGGTGGCAGTCGCTGCATTGCTTGCTACGGCCTCTGCTTGGCTAGCGGTGGCGTATGCCATGCTCGCCTCAGCATCTGCCTTGCTTAAACTCGCATCTTGCTGACTCGCCGTCGCTTCCGCTTTGTTGGCTGCAGCCTCCGCTGTTGAAGCCGACAGATCCTTGTTCAAACTTCGGATCTGGCTAGATTGCGAAACCATCTTTAACGCTGCGGTTTCTGACAACTTTCCACCGTTTTGTTCGATCGTCGTCATGACTTCGTTCAAAAGTGTTGTATCTGCTTTCGCAGTTGCTGCTGCTGAAGAATAGCCGCGCGGGTTTCTCACATTTGTCTCGATCACAGATTCCGCATTCTTCAAAGAAAGCTCTGACTTTCTAAAGGTCTGCGGAGCACGTTTTTCAGCGCCGTTTTTTACAGCACCTCGGAACATCGCTTGCGAGGCTCCAAGATGAGTCAAAACGGTGGCTTGCTTCTCAAGAACCAAGTAGCGCTCTTGAAGTTCAGACACTTTTTCGGAATCTAAACTACCGAGATTGTCAGCCCGTGAACTTACATCACGATCTAAACTTTCAAGATCATCTTTCAGTGCTGGGTGCCGAGCAGCCCCCGCCGTGAGTGCCGCCTGTCGAGCAACAAAAAGACCAGGTGTCTTATCGGCGCGTGGTGCCGCAACCGCATAAGCCGCCTCAAGCGAACCGCGGCCTTTACGGAGATCATCGATGATTTCATCTTGATTCTGTTTTGAAGCGAGGTCCGACTTCGCCTCATCTAACCACTTCACACTTGTTTTGAACTCACTCGGTGCAAGGACATCGATGTTTTTTGATGTGGCAGCGAAGAGATCAGAGCCTAGCTTTGCAATTTCATCTTGTGGATTAGCTGCACTAGGGATGTCTGCTTTTCTGATACCCGACGCGCAGGCTGTTAACATCAATCCACTTAGCAACATCAAACAAAATGCGGGAAACTTTGTACTCTTAATCACTCAATTCCTTCTTCAACTTCTATTGTGGTTAGCTGGAAACAATATGAATTCGCCAACCCTTCTTTCACAAGAGCGCCTTAAAATTTTTAAACACAAGCCTGTTCACCTTTATTATGTGGCAACAACACTTAAACGAATTGAAGTGTGACCCGAAACTGAATGGCACTAGTTCCAAAGTGGCTCTTTTTGATATAAAAATTCGATCTACGGGAAATGCTTTAGGCGCTCATTTCAAAGCTAATACGAACTTATCTTCATTTCGCAAGTTTACTCCATTCCGAGTTGATTCTATGATGTGCCAATGTGGCAGTCTAACTTCAATATATTCAAAAAATCCCAGAACAGAATTGGGCCATGCTAACCGCAACAAATTTTGACAGAATTATGGATTCGACCTACCGCAAGGAAATTCCGGGCGTGATAATGGCGGTGGCAAATGAAACTGAACAAATCATTGGGGCTCGTGGCAATCTAAGCCCTCAGTCGCAGTACTTCATCGCCAGCGCGACGAAGCTCTACGTGACTGCTCTGATTTTACAACTCATTGATTCGAAACTAATTAAACTCGAAGACCGCATTGTAAATCTTTTTCCCCACAATAGTTTTCGCAGCCTTCATGTCATAGCCGGTAATGACTTTACCCACGAGATCACTGTCGAACATTTGCTCAGCCATACATCAGGACTTCCCGACTATTTTCAAGCGAAGCACAATGCGAAAAGTTCGCTCTTGGAACAGGTGATTTCAGGTCAAGATCAGAATTGGAATTTAATCCGCGTTCTGAATGATGCAAAAGAACTTGGGGCAGTATTTTCGCCTGGGTCAGGTAGGGCACTCTATTCGGACACCAACTTTCAAATTTTGGGAGCGATAATTGAGAAAATCACTGAAACGAATCTCGCAAACGCGATTCAAAATCAGCTTTGTCAAAGAATCGGACTAACGAATACTTATCTCTATCAAGACGAGGCTGACACGAGGCCTGCTCCTTTAAATTATAAAAGTGCAGTGCTTAAAGTTCCCAAAGCTATGACATCTTTTGGCGCCGATGGAGGAATCGTCTCGACGGCCCAAGATGGAATAGATTTTTTGAAAAGTTTTTTTGCCGGCCAACTCTTTGATGAATCCCACCTTAGCTATATCACTGCGCATTGGAGAAAAATCTTTTTTCCACTTAAATATGGGGTCGGAATTTCTCTCTTTCGTCTGCCCTGGTTTTTTTCGCCATTCAAACGAGCTCCCGATCTCATAGGCCACTCAGGTTTGTCAGGGACCCTTTTATTTTACTGTCCAGCGAACAGGCTTTACCTTTCGGGAACAGTTAACCAGACTTCCCATCCTGAAGCCTCCTTTCGAATGATGGTCAAATCAGTCACTACTGATTAGCGGTTGTTAATTTCTTTTCGGCAGCCAATGCTCTGGCATCATATTATTAGCCTCACGGTGCAAAACACTGAACCGATATTGCCAGTTTGACTTCTTGATCAGGTTTCTGGATCTCAACATCATAGGACTCACGAGGCTGAGCAGAACATGGTTCAGACTGCCGCAACGCTGGCGAGTTTAAGTCCCAAACAAAGTGATATTTACCTGGCGAAAGTTTGGTGACATAAATCCCGGTCTTGCTCTTCATTTTCTGGACCTGTTGGCAAGTACGAGAGTCATACTTATTTTTACAGCCAGACAGAATCACAAAGCGGCCACCGATGGGTCCGCAAGATGGAAGGTCAGGCGGCCCTTCACGGTACATCCCACCGGAAACCGATGAACAGCTCTCTAGCTTGATTTTAACTGACAATAGTTTTTGATCTGCCTTGGTCGCAGCATTTGCTGCGTTCACTACTGCTGCCGCTAGCGCAAATCCACAAAACAAGAAAACAAACAAGACCTTGAGCTCTTTAATGATCCCTCCACTGCAGACTATAGCAGACGATCGTAATAGGCAGCATTCTTCTTGCCAGGACGAACTTCTATCGAGAAAATTTAAAGTTAGAATGCGAAAAAAAGCAAAGTGGTTTTTCATATTGCCTTTGGGCCTTATCCTCGTCGTTTACCTAAGTTTAGTTGGTTTTCTATACCTCAGCGAGAAGTCGTTTTTCACTGATTCCAATCCAGAAGATTCCGTTTATTTTCGCTCAATGAAAACACACTCTGTCACTTTGATCGACGACGGTCTTGCTAGCCTCGCAAAAAGGATTGAGCTCATCGACAAAGCCCAAAAAACTTTGGACCTTGAATATTTCATTTATGAACTAGATTTAAGTAGCCAGCTCATCACGAGAAAGCTGATTACTGCTGCGAAACGCGGCGTCAAAGTCCGACTACTTGTTGATTTTTCTGCTCCAGTTTTCAAACTAAAGCCGCACTTTGCTCGAGAGCTAAGCCTGTATGGCATCGACGTCCGATATTACAATACAACCTCATTGCTTAGGTTTATTAGCGTACAGCACAGAAGCCATCGGAAACTGCTTATCATGGATGGAACTTCCGTCATCACTGGAGGTCGCAACGTTGGCGATGACTACTTTAACCTTTCGGCACATTATAATTTCTTGGATAGCGATGTGCTCATTGAGGGAGAAATTGTCGGCGCAATTCTGAAAGGGTTTGATCGATACTGGGAATCGAATCTCAGCACAATTCCGGATATTTCAGACGAACTTAAGTCAGAAGGCGATGGAAACTTTTTTTCGAGTGAATTACCAGAGGTTACAAATGCTTTTGAGCATCTTGAAAAACAAAAAGATTCCATCGCAATATTAAACTACCAATCGTCATGTGGTGATCTGACGTACGCGACTGATTTGCCTGGAGTCGCCGTGCAGAATCGACGCGTCTTCAAAGAGCTGTCGAAATTCTTAGATTCAGCCGAGTCTGAAATAGTCGGGGAAACTCCCTACTTTGTTTTGCGACCAGACGGCCTTGACCTTTTGAGAACAACAATCGCCAAAGGAATCAAGGCGACCATTCTAACGAACAGTCTAGAGTCCACGGACGCATTTTACACCGTTTCCGCCCTTGCTCTAACGCTCGACCAGATTGCGACCGCAGGAGTTGACTTGCGGGTTTTCAATGGAAATAGGCCACAAGATGTAAACATGCTGGCAGATAAGGTAACCCTGAAGTGGGGCGTTCACGCCAAGCGCGCGGTTGTTGACGGAAAACACCTGCTCATCGGTACCTACAACGTCGACCCACGATCGGCGAATTTGAACAGCGAACTTCTGATAATCTGTCGTAACCAACCCGATCTTGCGAGTTTTGCGCGCGAAAGTATTCTTCGCAGAACCAAAGACTCAACAAAGCTCTTTGCGAGAGATAGTGCGTGGTCCGAACTCATCAAAACAGAAGACACGACCAAGCAGCTCCTGTTTTACCTTGCGCTGCCACTAGCCTATGTCTTTGATTTCCTCCTCTAAATTGCACCCAGGTGATCTTTCAGCCAGGTGGTCATCATTGCTTCATTTTTTGAACATGTTCAAAAATGCTTGACCGGTTGACGCCGCTCGCGTATTTTGAACATGTTCAAAAATGGAGTAGAGATGGGCAAATTCGAGAAATTGACTAAAAGCGAAAGAACCAAAGAAGCAATCCTTCAGCAAGCTCTCTATCTATTCCAAACTAATGGCTATGAGTCGGTGACGATGCGTGATCTTGCGAAAGCTTGTGACTCCTCACTCGGGTCATTTTACTACCACTTTAAAAATAAAGAAGAGATCGTCCTGGAGCTTTTCAAGGCATCGTTAAACGGGCATATTCAGCGCACCGATGAGTATCTCGCATCCCAAAAAACTTCGCTTGAATCCGCGATGACCTGGATTTGCCGCGATCGGTTCAAAGAGTTTGATTCGTATCGAGCGGTCCTCCGTGTACTAGTCCAACGCCTCGACCCGCAGGATCCTGTTTCACCGTGGCACAAGTCATCCCAACCTATCCGTGAACAATCAGTGTTACTTTTCAACACCGTAGTTTCTCGCTGCATGCCTAGCCTAGACGCAAAAACAAAACGACAGCTAGCGCGCGCTCTTTGGCTTCAGCATCTTCTGATTCTTGGAGCCTGGTCTTTTGATCGCTCGCCGGATGGAAAAGAAACTGAGGCAGTTTTGAAACAATCGAGACGATTGTGGAAAAATTTGCCAGCCCTCGTTCGAGTCCCCGGCGTGAGAGTTTTTTTTAATTTGGTTCTTTCTCCGCTTGAACGCTTCGAGAAGGAAAATTAATGAAAATAGCTAAGGTCTTAGCGCTCATTATCATCGGTCTTGGTTTTGGCGGACTTTACATATTAAAAGATTCTGAACCACTTGTTAGGCTTGTAGTTTCAAGCCTCGGGATGATCGAGATAATCAAGATAGCAGCGCTCATCTGGCAAATTTCCGACGGCGCAAAGTTTCAATCTCGCTTGGGAATGGTTCTTTTCTTTTTCGCATGGCCAGGGGTTTCAGTTTCAGGCTTCACCGAACGCGGTGAAGTGGCGGCTACGACTGGGGCGCGATTTTTCGAATCGTGGCTCACCTTTTTAGCAGGTATTGGAATTTTAATCGGCGTTTCACTTATCGGTCGCGGTGAAGTCAGCGCGCTCAATTACGTCGCTCTGTTTTCAGTTCTTTTAATACTTCATTTAGGATTGATCGAAGTGATTGCCGACGGCATCCGACTGCTTGGATTTTCTCCCTCAAGTCTTTTTGATCGGCCTTTTTTGGCCGCATCACTTCGCGACTTTTGGAGCTTAAGATGGAATCGCGCATTTGTGGACATGAACAAGATCTTCATCTTGGGCCCACTGCGAGAAAAAGTCCCCTTGGCGATTTTGACGTTTTCAATTTTCGCCGTTTCGGGAATATTGCACGAGATCGGCATCTCTTACGCGGATGGCGTTTCTTGGGGGTTTCCACTTCTCTATTTTTTAATCCAAGGCATTGGGATGGAAATCGAAAGACATCGAAAGCTTCCTCGTATTTTGGTATGGGCCTTGATCCTTCTTCCTATGCCGCTTTTGTTTACGCCGGCGTTTACAAATTTATTCATGGGTAGTCTGAGCGGCGGCATCTCTGATTTCGCCGCCAACATGAATGTCTCTGAATTCTACAAATATGGCTTGTTCATTGGTGGAATATCGCACTTGCTTGTGTTGTGCGCGAGCATACAAGTCCCAGAAAAGCTTGGTTGGCGAGAGGAATTTAAAAATCTGAGCTCGCTGAACCGGAAAGTGTTTTGGACCTATGGCGGATATATTTTTGCGATCATTGTTTTTATGTCGGTGACGAGCTTTTCTCTTGGCCGTCAAGACTTTCAGTCTTTATCATTTCCGTCTTTTCTATGGGTACTGTTCATCGCTTTGTTCTGGTGGGCGCGAGTCCTGGCTGATTTCTTTTATATGAATCATAGCGATTGGCCGCAGGGACCGCTGTTTTCGGTCGGCCACGTCTGCCTATCCACACTCTTTTTTTCGCTGTCGGCGCTCTATACGATTTTAGCGTATATTACCTACGGAGCCATAAAATAGTCCGGATTGCGAGCTGGTACGTTGATGAATGAGTACACTTTAAATGGTGCGCGTGTCGAACAAGCAGGCGAACACCTCGCGGCTTCTTTTGTCTTCGAAATGGAAGCTTACCCCGAGGCGAAGATGCTTGCCGCCGATGAACTTCGCGCATTGCATTGCCGGCTCAATAGTTGGGCTTGCGTCGGCGCCGAAATTGGCTCAAGCGAGACCCGCGCCCACCAAAATGCTTTGAAGCGAATCTTCTAAGTCTCAGAGCGGACCAATCAAACAAGACAGACCAGTCAGCTGATGATTAACATTGGAAGTGGTAGCAAAACTCCAGGCTGGTCATAACAGGTTATATTCCTATGTTGCGTTTTTTCGCCTTACCGCCGGTTTGCACTTTTTCTGCGTCGGCGATGGCTGCGGCTATCTCAGGATCGCCGGCTGCTTTGCACATTTGATACAACTTACCTGGATTAGGTAGGAATTGCGTTTACAGGACCCGGACTCAAGTCTGTTGAAGGATTGAGTCATGGACTCTCTCGTTCGAGAATTTTGTTACCACACTTAATTCTTAACGATGAAAGAAGAGTCCGAT